>JAHEMU010000060.1 GCA_024643485.1 Cytophagales bacterium | reverse complement strand
CGACAGTTTACCGGCAATTGAAACTTCAGGAACTGAAATTGATCTGATTTTAAAATCGGACAAACCTTCCGGTAGAATTGCATTTGTTGGTGCAACTATTATTACAATGAAGGGCGATGAGGTGATAAATAACGGTACCATTTTGGTGAACGAAAACAAAATCGAGGCCATCGGCTCTAATATCCAAATTCCTTCGGGAGTAAAAATTATTAACGTTGAAGGCAAAACCATTATACCTGGATTAATCGACGTTCATGCGCACGTTGGGCATTTCCGCGACGGACTAAACACACAAAATCACTGGCAATATTATGCCAATTTAGCTTATGGAGTAACCACTACTCACGACCCATCATCAAATACTGAAATGGTATTCAGTCAGTCAGAAATGGTTAAATCCGGTGAAATGGTAGGGCCTCGAGTATTTAGTACTGGAACTATTTTGTATGGCGCAGAAGGAGATTTCAAATCGGTGGTCAATAACATAGACGATGCAAGAGCCGCCATTCGACGAACCAAGGCCTTCGGTGCTTTCAGCGTGAAAAGTTACAATCAGCCTCGTAGGGAACAGCGACAGCAGATCATTCAAGCTGCCCGAGAAGAACAAGTTCTGGTGGTTCCTGAAGGTGGTTCAACCTTTTTCCACAACATGAGCATGATTTTCGATGGACATACCGGTATCGAGCACAACATTCCTGTTACACCCGTTTATAAAGACGTGCTAACCCTTTGGGGAAACAGTAAAACCGGCTATACTCCTACCCTAATCGTAAACTACGGTGGGTTAAGTGGGGAAAACTATTGGTATCAAAATTCGAACGTATGGGAAAATGAGCGTTTACTTACCTTTACTCCACGGTTTATCATTGACGAAAGATCCCGACACCGCACCATGGCGCCATTAGAAGAGTACGAAAATGGTTATATCCTAACTTCCAAAACTGCCAATGCATTAAAAAACGCAGGTGTTAAAGTGAATATGGGAGCCCACGGCCAGCTTCAAGGACTTGGAGCACATTGGGAAACTTGGATGCTACAGCAAGGTGGCATGACCAACTTGGAGGCTTTGCGATCAGCCACCATGAACGGCGCTGAATACTTGGGCATGGATCACCAGATAGGATCCTTAGAAATAGGCAAATTAGCTGACTTGGTTGTATTAGAGGAAAATCCACTGGACAATATACAAAACACCAATTCCGTTATTTATACCATGGTAAATGGCCGAATGTACGACGCATCCAACATGAATGAAGTTGGCAATCGTCCACAAAACCGAATTAAATTCTGGTGGGAACTGAGCGATTATCCTTCCGGATTTGATTGGCACATGAGCACCCAGGGAATTACCGTTCCAAAATGCTCATGTGAAACGCATTAACTCAAACAATGTAGGCATCCTGATATAAATTACAGGTGGGTAAAATTCTAATATTAATGTTTTTATTCCTTAATTAAAACATCGGAAACAAATATTTTAATTGTACTATTTAAATATTGAATGATATTTTAGTGAAAATACATTAAAATTATTTTTATTAAAACACAAATAATTTTTATAATTATTCCAATTATCAATTAAATCTTTATAAATTATATAAAATTTTGTATTTCATTTAATTTTAATACCATGAAAAGATTATCTATCTATCTATCTATCTATCTTAATTTCCTGCAGTTCCGAGGAACAAATACCTATTCAATTCAATCAAGCAGATGCTAAAATGATTCAATTAGGTGACAAAAATGAGAGGGGCGACCCAAACGAAGAGAATGTCGATATATAATTAATAACTATACTATTACCAATGAAAAAGATTATTATTTATTCAGTAATTACACTTTTTTTCGGATGTCACCCTGTAGAAAATGTATATTATAAAATTCAGAATCAATCTTCAGTATCTGTAGTAATTCAAGGATTCAAACGATTTGACAGCCAAGGAAATCGATTATCTGAAATGGAAATTTCAGATTTAATTACCTTAAACAGTGGTGAATCTAATTCCAAGAAATTTTACATTGAAATGGGATATTTAGAAGCAGAAGGATATTTTTCTGTACCCTTTGTCGATTCAATTAATTTGGTATTTAATGCTGAAAAATTTATAACCTTAAACTGTAATGGCTATATTTATAACGCGCCAAGCGAAGAGTCATGTGATTTATATTCAAATGGACAAACTTGTGAATTTTGTCTGAATAATTTATTCACATATTTTAATTTAGAAAATACCCTGGTTAATATTTCTGAGGAAGATTATCAATCGGCAATTGCAATTGAAAATTGATGGTTAATTAGTCGACCAATATGAATGAAATACGCAATCGTAGGGCCAAGGCATCCCTTGGCCCTACGTTTTTAATTATTTTCCTTCTATTCAGCATAGAAAATCAATCTCAAATACTTAAATACATCTTTAACTCTATTATTTCTCTTCGGTTGACACGCACTTGAATCTGTTTATTATAAAATACACCATCGGGGAGAATTTATTTCTCCCTGTGTTACATTCACAATTTATAATAGTTTTTCCCTATTCCAATTCTCAAAAACCTCGACAAAATCTTTCGGTAAAGTCGATTCAATCTTTACAATCTGGTTCGAAATTGGATGTGTAAACTCCAGCGATGTTGCATGTAAATACATCCTCATACTCCCCCATTTCTCTTTGAAAAGTTTGTTTTGCTTGTTACACCCGTGCGGGCGATCGTTGATTATTGGATGAAGAATGTGCGCCATGTGCTTGCGCAATTGGTGCATTCGTCCGGTTTCAGGATACAATTCGACCAATGAATATCGGGAAGTCGGATGTTTGCCGAAGGGAACTGCTAATTCAAATTGCTCCAAGGTTTTATATCTAGTAAGGGCCTCCTGCTCTTTTCCGTCATCATTGAACAAGGGGTAATCTATAACTCCTTCTGCCTCTGCATATCCTCTCACTAGCGCTTGATATACCTTTTTAATTTTCCTTTCCGCAAACTGTGTCTGCATTTTACCATCCATATCTTTCGATAATGCAAAGAGCAATACTCCACTAGTCTTTCGGTCTAACCGATGAACGGGGTACACTTTTTGGCCAATTTGCGCCTTTAATAACTGAAGCGCGAACTCCGATGCTTCAGGGTCGAGACGGGTCCTGTGGACAAACATACCATTGGGTTTATTTATTGCCACTAAGTAATCGTCCTGATAAAGTATTTCGAGTGGATTATTCATTCAATTTTCTAAATTCAGGCCTGAATATACCACCCAACTTATTATATTTGCGCCCTAAATACATAAAAATGAAGAAGAATTTTGTCGAGGAACTGAAATGGAGAGGCATGATACACGATATGATGCCAGGTGTAGAAGAACAATTGAACAAGGAAATTACTTCGGCATATATTGGTTTTGACCCTACCGCCGACTCCCTCCATATTGGAAGTTTAGTGCAAATCATGACACTGGTTCATTTTCAGCAATGTGGACATAAACCCTACGCTCTAGTGGGTGGAGCCACGGGAATGGTGGGTGACCCTTCTGGTAAATCGGCTGAAAGAAATTTACTTTCAGAAGAAATTCTTCAACATAATTTAGATTGTGTTCAAAAACAATTAGAGAAATTTCTTGATTTCAACGCCGGTGAAAATTCAGCAGAAGTTGTCAATAACTACGATTGGTTCAAAAATTTTAATTTTCTTGATTTCATCCGCGATGTGGGAAAACACATTACGGTAAATTATATGATGTCTAAAGATTCGGTTCAGAAACGTCTGGAAACCGGACTATCTTTTACCGAATTCTCCTACCAACTGGTTCAAGGATATGACTTTTATTGGTTACACCAGAATAAAAATTGTAAAATTCAATTAGGTGGTTCCGATCAATGGGGGAATATCGTGACAGGAACTGAATTAATTAGAAGAAAATCAGGAGACGAGGCCTGGGCGATTACGACTCCTCTGATTAAAAAAGCAGACGGCACAAAATTCGGAAAAACCGAAGAAGGAAATGTATGGCTCGATCCGGAAAAAACATCGCCGTATAAGTTTTACCAATATTGGATCAATGCGTCGGACGAAGATGTGAAAGCGTATATCCGAATCTTTACTTTGTTCACCAAAGAACAGATTGAGGCATTGGAAAAGGAACATAACGAAGCGCCTCACCTACGGATATTACAAAAAGCCTTGGCAGAGGATATCACAAAGCGTGTACATGGCGAAGATGAGTTAAATATGGCAATTAAAGCTTCTGATGTTCTTTTTGGTAAATCCACCTCCGAGGATCTCCAATCATTGGATAAAAGAACCTTATTGGCGGTTTGTGAAACTGTTCCGCAAGTAGATGTTAAACGGGCCGATTTTGAAGCATGTAACCATGCCATCGATTTTGTGACAGACTTAACAGAAGGTCAAATTTTCCCTTCAAAAGGAGAAGCTCGAAGAATGATTCAACAAGGTGGATTGAGTATCAATCGCGAAAAAATCACTCAACCTAATGATGATTTCTCACCTTCAATTCTACAAAACGAATATTTATTTGTACAAAAAGGAAAAAAGAATTACTATTTAATCCGACTTGTGTAACGATTTTTAATCGAATGTGATTCTTGTCACCTTTTAAAAATCAACTGAATACCATTTTTGTAAAAAAAAGAACAGATGACAAATAAATGGACAGTACTTATCGGCGCAAGTTTAACTCTAGGCTTAGCCCCTTTCTTACCCGAACCACATATTTTGGGAAAATTAAGATGGGTAGCCGGTGGAGCTAACGGCATGCAAATGATGGATTATTTTGATTTGGTATTGCATGGTGCCCCTTGGATGCTATTATTGTATAATGTTGGTCTGGAGATCGGTAAAAAGTTTAAGTCGAATAAAAATAATTAAACCGCTGCTGTAAATCCTTTTAAAATTTCAATTCAAATTCATGTATATTACTTTCAAAAAAAGAATAACATGAAGCAAAATAGACGAAATTTCATCAAAAGCACTTCTTTAGCGGTTGGAGGTGCTTTAGCAATACCAACCATTGGGATGGCTTCCGCAGAAAGAGGGATCCATTATCTGGATTCTCTAAATCCCAAAATAAAACCTTTTTTTGATATTTCTTTGGCAGAATGGAGTTATCATAAAGCACTTTTTGCTAAGGAATTTACCAATCTCGATTTCCCTGCGAAAGCAGTATCGCACGGGATTCATGCAGTAGAATATGTATCCGTTTTTTTTGACGGAAAAGTAGAGGATTCATCCTATTTAAGCGAACTAAAAAAACGTACCGATGACTTAGGCGTGAAAAACGTCCTTATTATGGTTGATAGGGAAGGTTATTTGGGCGACCTCGACCAAAGCAAAAGAATTGAGTCTGTGGAAAACCACTATAAATGGATTGAAGCTGCTAAATTTTTAGGATGTCATAGCATTCGAGTAAATGCACACGGCGTGGGCACCTCAAAAGAAGTGCAAGATGCAGCCATTGATGGATTAGGTCGATTATCAGAATATGGAAAAGAAAATAAAATCAATGTTATCGTTGAAAACCACGGAGGTTACAGTTCTAATGGCACTTGGTTAACTCAAGTGATGAAAGCAGTAAACAATCCATATTGCGGTACTTTACCAGATTTTGGTAATTTTAAAATAAACGAAACCGAATTTTACGATCAATATAAAGGCGTGAAAGAAATGATGCCTTTCGCAAAAGGAGTTAGTGCTAAATCCTATGATTTTGACGGGAAATCAAATATTTCTACTGGTGTAGGGAATACAGAAGATCACAAAATTGATTTTGATAAGATGATGGCAATTGTCAAAGAAGCAAAATACAAAGGTCATATTGGAATCGAATTTGAGGGTTCAAACACACCAGAACCAGAGGGTATTGAACTTACTAAAAGCGTTCTTTTACGGCTAGGAGCAAAAAAATAAGTAATATTTGAATATATTTCTTGAAAATGATGTAAAATGAGGGTTACATTTGAATTTGTAATCCTCATTTATTTTTCCCCAATGACACCTTATAAATTTCTCATTCTCATATTTGTTATTGTTGCCTCAGCTCTGACTAGCTTTTCGCAATCAAATTATCTGGTATTAAGTAATGGTGATACCCTAATCGGTGAATCGACTTTAATTGATAATTTGAATGCTAATGTGATGAAAGTTCAAATTAAAACCGCCGATGGCAAACAATTTTTCAACGCACTTGAAATTCTTGAATATCACCAGGATGGTAAGCTTTATAAACCAATTAAGGTGTACGACATCATTACTATTGGTGAGCTAAAATCTGAGGGCTATCTTTCGTTGTATTATTATAAAAACAAAGGGGAATACCAATTCAGTCAAGGTTTTCTTCAAAAATTAAATGGAGAGTCTATCATTTTACCAAACATTGGTTTCAAAAAAATCATGGCTGATTTCCTAGGCGATTGTCCGGATATTAGTGCTCAAATATTGGAAAGGACCTTAACATCCAAACACTTGGATGAAATCATTGATTCTTACAACGAATGCATGAATTTGATCACACAAACTAAAATCAATTCTCCTTCCATTCAAGTCGATGAAGAGTTGAATGATTTAGTAAATGATATTAAAGCAACTATAAATTCATCTGAAGCGGAAAACAAAAGCGATTTCAATGAATTAATAACTGATATACAAACAAGGATTCAAGAAAAAAAGGATATTCCTTCGTATATGATGAGTGCTGTTCGTGATATGGCTAGGGAAAATGAAGATTTATTAAAGAAAATTGAAGTTTTATTAAACTACCCATCCAACAAATAAGGTCGATCCTTCCTCCTGAACATCTAACTTATTACTTTTGTGCCTCAATTGAATAATTATGGCTGAATATAACTTTCGTGAAATAGAAAAACGGTGGCAAAAAAGCTGGGCCGACTCAACAATTTTTAGTGCTGAAGAAGACCCTTCCAAACCTAAATTTTATGCGTTGGACATGTTCCCCTACCCTTCTGGTGCTGGTTTACATGTGGGTCACCCTCTTGGATATATTGCTTCTGATATCGTTAGTCGATACAAACGAATAAATGGATATAATGTATTACATCCAATGGGTTTTGATGCATTTGGTTTGCCTGCCGAACAATATGCCATTCAAACTGGTCAGCACCCTGCCATTACTACCAAGGAAAATATTCAACGTTATAAAGAGCAATTAAGAAATATTGGTTTTAGTTACGACTGGAGCCGAGAAGTTCAAACCTGTGACCCTGCATACTATAAATGGACGCAGTGGATATTCATGCAACTGTTTAATTCCTATTATGATAAGGATGAAAACAAGGCCATTGGAATAAATCAACTTATTCAGCGACTTGAAAAAACTGGAAATAAAGATGTTAATGCAGTTTGTGACGAAAACACACCGAAAATCTCAGCGAAAGATTGGAATGCTTTCAGTCAGCCTCAAAAATTAGATATTTTAAATCACTATCGTTTAACCTATCCCGCTGAAGCCATGGTAAACTGGTGCCCAGAAATGGGTACAGTTTTGGCGAACGATGAAGTAAAGGACGGTTTTAGTGAACGCGGTGGATTTCCGGTAGAGCGTAAATTAATGAAGCAATGGATGATGCGTATTACCGCTTATGCCGATCGCTTATTGGAAAATTTGGATTCCTTGGATTGGTCTACTTCAATGAAGGAAATGCAAGGCAATTGGATTGGAAGAAGCAACGGTTGCGAATTAGATTTTAAAGTGGCGGATCAGAATCTTAAGTTAACAGCCTTCACCACCCGACCAGATACCATATACGGAGTGACCTTCGTTGTTTTAGCTCCAGAACATGAATTAGTGGCAACTTTAACCACTGCAGAACAAAAAGCGGAGGTTGAGGCCTATGTTCAATATGCCACCAACCGTTCAGAAAGAGAAAGAATGGCAGAAAAGAATGTTTCAGGCGTTTTTACTGGCTCATTCGTTGTTAATCCTTTTAGTGGCGAGAAAATCCCACTTTGGATTGCTGATTATGTACTCGCAGGATATGGAACAGGGGTTGTTATGGCCGTTCCTTCTAGTGATGATCGCGATTTTAAATTTGCTAAACATTTTAATCTCGCTATTAAATGTGTAATCGAGGGAACTGAAAATCTGGAGAACCCAACCGAAATCAAAAAGGGCATCATGATAAACAGTGACATGCTCAATGGATTGGAAAGTGATCAAGCTACACTAAAAGCCATCGATTTCGCGGCGAAGAATAACTTTGGCATTCCAAAAATTAACTACAGGATGCGCGATGCGGTTTTTAGCCGTCAACGCTATTGGGGAGAGCCCGTTCCTGTATATTATAAAGAGGGTATCCCCTATTTAATTGATGAAGCTGACCTTCCTTTGGAATTACCTGAAATCGATGAATATAAGCCTACTTCAGAAGGCGAACCTCCATTGGCAAGAGCCCAAAACTGGAAATATAAGGGCGTTTACGAATACGAAACAACGACCATGCCGGGCTGGGCAGGATCGAGTTGGTACTTTTTGCGCTATATGGATGCTAATAACGAAAAACTAGCCGTTGATCCGAAAAAAGCCAATTATTGGGGATCTGTTGATTTATATATTGGAGGAACAGAACATGCTACGGGCCACCTTTTATATAGCCGCTTTTGGAATATGTTCTTATATGATATTGGAGTAGTAAATCATGAAGAGCCGTTCAAAAAGTTGGTAAACCAAGGGATGATTCAAGGTAGAAGCAGCATCGTTTACCGTGATAAAAAAACAAATAAGTTCATTTCTGCCGGCTTAATAGATAAGTATGAAACTGTTGCAATGCACGTGGATGTAAGCATGGTGAAAGATGATTACTTGAACTTAGAAAGCTTTAAAAACTGGCGTCCTGATTTAGCAGGAGCTGAATTTGAATTAGAGGATGGGAAATACAAATGTGGATATGAAGTTGAAAAAATGTCCAAACGACTTTACAACGTAGTAAATCCCGATGATATTGTCGAGTCATACGGTGCTGACACCCTGCGATTGTACGAAATGTTTTTAGGCCCTCTGGAACAATCAAAACCTTGGGATACCAATGGAATCGATGGGGTTTTTAGATTTTTGAAAAAGGTTTGGAATTTATTTCATGACAACGATGGCAATCTGAATTTGTCTGACGAAAAACCAACACCGGAGGAATATAAAATCCTGCATAAAACAATTAAAAAGACAGCTGACGATATTGACCGTTTGTCATTCAACACCTCGGTAAGTGGATTCATGATTTGTGTGAATGAATTATCTGCATTAAAATGTAATAAAAGGGAGATTCTAGAAAGTCTCTTAATAATACTTTCTCCGTTTGCCCCTCATATAAGCGAAGAATTATGGCAACTTTCAGGTAAATCAGATAGCATATTACATGCTACCTTCCCTGAATTCAACGATAAATATTTAGTAGAGAGCAGCTTTGAATATCCTATTATGGTCAATGGGAAATTACGAGCAAAAATTACATTTAATATAGATGAATCAGCGGATAATATTAAAAAGGAAGTACTGGCAAATCCGCAAATTGAAAAATGGCTCGAAGGCAAGGATGTGAAAAAGTTCATCGTTGTACCGAAAAGAATTATTAATGTCGTTGTGTAAGGGGAAATTGGATGCAAAAGTGCTTTCAATCTAGATGGTGGTGGTTCTGCTACCTAATTTTTAAAGGGCAAAACGGAAAATAGCATAGTAAATCACCCCTCAGACAATCATACATTTGATCATTTCGGGGAGTGAAAAGTCGCAAATATTATTTTGTTAAAGAAAAACAAAACTGAATGTTTGTTCTAATAAGTTAAATTAATACTTTTGCACACTCAATAATGGCGCTGTGGCCGAGTGGCTAGGCAGAGGTCTGCAAAACCTTCTACAGCGGTTCGAATCCGCTCAGCGCCTCAACTTTAAAAAACTCCGAAGGTCACCTTTGGAGTTTTTTTTTGATTGATTATCCCCCAATAAATTATATTATCCGTTTGTGTAAGGATTTTTGTACGTTTCACTTTCCTTTTTCTACCTTGCACCATTACTCCCGGCAAAGCTTATATGTTAAAAAAAATATTCTCCCTCCTTATATTTTTAGCCATTGGAACAATGGTATATGCGCAAACAGTAAAAGTTATAAATGCTAAAACTGGATTAGAAATTCAAAATGTTTCCGTGTTCGATTCCAATAAAAAGTTTAATCGACAAACAGATCAAAATGGACAAATAAACCTTTCTGAATTCTCTACAGATGCGATTATCACCTTCCGACATCCATCTTTTATGCAATTTTCAGTTGCTAAGTCATCCCTTGCTGATGGGCAGGTTATTTCACTTTCCGAATTAATTCTTGAAATGAATGAAGTCGTTGTAAGCGCAAATAAATGGGAGCAATCTTCAGATGAAATACCCAATTCAATCGCCAAAATTGATGGGAAATCAATTGAATTTCAAAACCCACAAACCACCGCAGACCTCCTTTCGAATTCAGGAAAAGTGTTTGTTCAAAAAAGTCAACTTGGAGGTGGAAGTCCTATGATTCGAGGGTTTTCGGCGAACTCCTTGTTGATTGTCATAGATGGAATCCGAATGAATAATGCCATTTTCCGGGCAGGGAATTTGCAAAA
>JAHEMU010000059.1 GCA_024643485.1 Cytophagales bacterium | reverse complement strand
GTGAGCAAATTGAATTATCTGTCAACAAAAAATTGTCGACATCGAATTGATCAATTTGAGGTGTACCACAACGACTAAAACACCAAATTGATAATATAATAAAGCCAATTTTTGTTTTCATATCTTTTAATATATTAATTTATATTAAAATCTACAAAAAAAGCTCCATATTAATCTATTATAAAACACACAAACATGTTGCAACATTTAAATTTATTATTTCATATTTTTTATAAATAAGTAAAATGAAATCAAAATATGACTTTATAATTAAACATATAAATACATTCTATTATTAAAATTATTTTAGGCCCAAATTATACTCCTATATCCTAATAACAGGTTGAATTTATTCAATTAGGCTTTAATTAACTGAATAAAATGCCAATATACACAACTTAATATTGAAATATTTAAATTTCTAACTTCTAGCAAAAATTTATATTTAGTTTTTCATTTTTACTATATCATTCAAAATAACACTCATTTAAGTATTGATAATAATTCCCCAAATTACTCCTCGGTCATATGCATATATTTTTGATAATATAATATATATGATAATTTATTCATATGCTATACAGATAATTACTTTCCATTAAATTTTTTATTCCTAAACATTAAAACTCCCCTTCCAGGCTAGGATTTTTGGGAGATCAAATCGCACCTCAAATAATAAATTCATATTCCTTAAACAATTTTAATGCGGCCGTGTTTATGAATAAAAATAGACTTTAAAAAATATGCTATCACACTTAGTTTACGTTAGCGTGCGAAATTCAACTTGCACTGACGAAGAAATACAAAAAATATTGGACTCCTGCAATAGAAACAATGGAGGCATTGATGTAACTGGAGTATTGCTTTATTCGGGTTCCCATTTTGTTCAATACTTGGAAGGAGATTACAAAACAATCATGGCACTTTATGATAAGATAAAGGGAGATGATCGCCATAAAAATGTGGTATTAATTACTACAGGAAAAATCGAAAATCGGTTATTTCCGAGCTGGCAAATGGGATCAAAACCGTTTAGTGGTTCTGACGTGAAATTCAACACAGAAATAAGTAATGAAGAAACAAAACTCTTTCAAAAAATACTTAGTGGAGAGGCTCAAGAGGGAAATAAAGCACTTAATCTAATGAAGAAATTTTTCAAATAAACAATGGACTTTTCGCAAGAATTAATAAAACAAAAAGTGGCCGATATAATGGCTATTACTTTTGGAACGACGGTGGAGGATATCTCGTCCTCCCTTTTTTTACTTACCAATTTATATGATGAAGATGACGATAAAGAGGTAATTAAAGCGAGTAAAGATAAGTTGCGCGAAGGTCTTGCTATTCTTCGAAAAATGGGGCCGAATGAAGATATTATTAATCAATATAGTGAGCTTTAAATGCCCTTTTAAAGTTTTATGGTATTTTAAAACCTCTTATCCTGATAATTGTCCGAATATAGGTTGAATAGAACCTGAAGCTTAATGATTTCGTTAATTTGATTATTCGAATTTTAAAGGATAATCACATGTGCAAAAATCTACTATTAAGTCTTTTTATTATTGTCATCACCTTTTCGAGTATCGCTCAAAAGGCGGATCTTAATTACTCTGTTAATTTAAATGATCGTTCGAACGACACCTTTAAAGTAACTTTGAAAATAAATAAGTTAACCGAGGCAAACAACATTTATCAATTCGCATCAACGGCGCCTGGTACCTATCAAACCATGAATATTGGTAGATATGTATCAAATTTCAAAGCGCTGGATAAAAAAGGACGTGAAATTCCTACGGAAAACATCTCTGTCAATCAATGGAAAATAAGCAATCCAACGAAAGTAAAATCCATTACTTACGAAATTGCTGAGACTTGGGACACTCCCGTTGAAGAATATATGGTATATAAAATGTGCGGAACTTCGATGGAAGATGATCACGTTTTGATGAACGCCCATTGTATTTTTGGCTTTCCTTCCGGCATGCAAAATTCCCCTTTAACTATTGATCTTTCCTATCCAGAAACATGGAAAGTAGGAACCGCATTAAATAAAAACGAAGCCGGTGTTTATTATGCGAAAAATTATGATTTCGCTGTAGATTCACCCATTTTACTTGGTAGACTTACCTATGCATCTACCGATTTGGATGGCAATCCTGTTGAAATTTACACCTATTCTAAAACGGATTTAATTTCTTCTGAGATGCTGTTAAATTCAATGAAATCGATGTTAACTGCTGCTGGTGAATTTATGATTGATTTCCCTGTGGATCGCTATACTTTTCTTTATCATTTTGAAGATGAAGGATGGGGTGCTTGGGAACACTCATACAGTTCTGAATATGTACAACAAGAACAACCCTACACGCCTGAATATGCTAAAGGTTTAACGGATATGGCGGCACATGAATTTTTCCATGTGGTGACTCCACTAAATATACACAGCGAAATCATACAAAATTTCAATTTTGAAACCCCTACTCCCTCTGAGCATTTATGGCTATATGAAGGTACCACCGAATGGGCAGCCCACATGATGCAATTAAGAAATGGACTTACTTCTTTGGACGACTATTTAAAAACACTACAAGAAAAGGTAGAATATGATTCTTATTACGACCCTAATTTTAGCTTATCTAAATTGGCTTTAACTTCTTTTACAAAAGAAGGAAATAAAGAATACGGAAATATTTATGCGCGAGGTGCACTTGTAGCTGGATTATTAGATATCAAATTATTAGAATTATCTGGAGGCAAAAAAGGTTATCGTGAATACATTTACGATTTATCCAAGATGTACGGACCAGAAAAAGCGTTCTCTGAAAAAGGTTTTTTTGACGAATTTACCAATATGACTTATCCAGAAATGGGTGATTTCTTTAATAAATATGTAAAAAATGCAGAACCACTTCCGTTTGAAGAGTATTATAAAAAAATTGGCATAACCTATATTCCAGAAATATCCACTGGTCAGGTGATTCCTGATGTAGGGGCGCATCTGGGTGTCCCTGATGGGAAAATTAGATTTCTTCAAATTCGACCTGAGTTAGAGGCGGCTGGACTAAAAGCAAACGATATTTTCTTTAAATTTAAAGGTCGTGAGATTACGTTAAGTAATGTAAATCAACTTTTGAGTGGAGTCGGTACTCTCGTTCCAGGTACTGAATACAATATCACCGTTTTACGAGACGAAAAGGAAATTGATCTTACACTAACAATTTTATCAAAACCAGAAATTAAAAAATATGTCTTTGAACTTAATAAAGACGCTTCTCCTGAACAACTCAAACTGAGAGAAGCTTGGATGAAGAATCAATAATGGTTAAAAGTATCTTTTAGTTTAATTAATTAAACGTCTGTATATCTGAATACAGACGTTTTTTTTGTTAAGGAATAGGTTGAATCTCCATTGTTCAAATTTATTCATTAAATTAAACTCACAAAGATTCTAATAAATGAAAACCACTTTCTACGCTTATAAAAACCGAAGCACCTATATTGGCCTAAGTGCTGGCTTTATTATCCTCTTTGTAAGTACCCTGTTACCACTGATACTAAGCGAGCCTGGTGATATTGAAATTTCGTGGATCCTCGTTTTTCCCATCATTTTCGTAGGATTTTTTTATTATGTAATGATTAGTTCCCTACTAAAAATGTTCATCATATATAAAATCCACACTTCCTCCTTAACTATCACCAAACCGCCATTTCATCGTCGTGTAATTTGGAAAAAGGAAATTGAATCCATTGAGTATCTCGATGAAGAAACGACTCGAAAAATGTTAGATGAATCCATTATGGCGCAAAATCAATACGGACAAGATTCCGACATAATAGGTTATATACAATTGCTAAAAAGGGAATCTCCTTATTACACCTATTATACCTTAATACCAACTGCAAAAGTAATCGCCGTTGGCCCTAAAGAAAGGATAACTTCTTTAAACGTAAAAGCCGGTACGGGGATGATCCAAATCAAATTAAATTCAGGTGAAATGTTTTACCTAACACCTGAAACTCCCCAATTATTTATAGAAACCGTACACAAATTAAAATTGATTGATCCTATTAATAATAAATAGAAGGTAATATTATAGTTCGTCAAAACAATTAAATACTATAATTAAATTCTTTTTAATAAGAATTAAAGAATAATAGTATATTTAATTTATGACTTTAGAAAATTCCGACTATCAATACGATATTTTCATTTCTTATCGCCATAATGACAATCGTTCCGGCTGGGTAACTACCTTTATTGAGGCCTTTCAAGAGGAATTGGCTTCGGTTATCAAAGAGCCACTTTCTATGTATTACGACCACAATAAGCACGATGGCCTCCTTGAAACGCATAATGTAGATAAGAGTCTAGAAGGGAAATTAAAATGTCGAATATTCATTCCAATTCTCTCTCAAACGTATTGCGATCCTCGTTCATTTGCTTGGCAACACGAATTTTGTGCATTCAATTCCATCGCATTAAATGAACCTATTGGCCGAGATATAAAATTACATAATGGAAATGTAGCGAGTCGAATTTTACCGGTAAAAATTCATGACATCGACGATGAAGACAAACTAGCCTTAGAAAATGAAATTAGCGGAGTACTGAGGGCGATAGAAATGATTTATAAGGAACCCGGAGTAAATCGACCTTTAAATGAATCAGACAGCAAAAAGGAAAATCAGAATAAAACTGAATATAGAAACCAGATAAATAAGTTGGCAAATGCCGTAAAGGACATTTTAAGTGCGATTGCAAAGCCGGCTGGCAATATAAAAATCAGCACACCCACTGCCCAGATAACTGAAAGTGTAAATGATAAACCATCTCTCGCGGTTCTGCCTTTTAATAATTTAAGCAGTGACACTTCCCAGGAATATTTAAATGACGGTATTACAGAAAACATCATTATCGAACTAGCCGCAATTAAAAGTTTGAAAGTGATTTCTCGAACTAGTGTAATGCGATATAAAAAATCTGAGAAATCGGTTCCTGAAATTGCTGAGGAATTAGACGTAGAATATATTTTAGAAGGTAGTGTTCAGATACATGGTAATAAAATTAGAATAAACGTTCAATTGATCGACGCTGACGAAGATAATCTTTTGTGGTCGAAGGTTTTTATAGAAAGTCTTGACGATATATTCGAAATCCAATCGAAAGTCGCTGAAATTGTATCAGCTGAATTGCAAGCATCATTAAATCAACAGATCTCCACCAGCCCAACGGAAGAAAAGGCTTCAAAAAACCCAGCTGCATACGATTTATATCTTAAAGGTAGGCACGCATTTAACCAATGGGGATTAGAAGGTTATAAAGTAGCCTCGGAATATTTTCTTAAATCGATTGAAATCGACCCAGATTTTAAGCAAGCCTATTCAGCACTCGCCAGTTCATATTCGGCCCGTATGTCATGGAATGGAGACCTCTCCCCTACAGAAGCTCATATTCAAATCGAAAAATATTTAAAAGAAGCATGGAAAAGGGGGCCTTCAGAAAATGACTACCTCACGAAGGCTTTTGTTGAATTCTTTATTAAAAAAGACTTTAAAGCGGCGGAAGAATTTCTTCTTAAAGGAATTGAAAAAGCTCCAAATAATGCGAGTTTAATGTATGCTTTTAGTTATTTGCTTAATATGGCCGGTCGTTTGGAAGAAGCTTCTCAATGGGTTGAACAGGCCAAAAAACTTGATCCTCTCACAGTGGCTTATTTTAATTACCAAACGATATGTCACTATCTCAATAAAGAGTCGAAACAAGCATTAACAACCATCAGAGAAGCTATTAATTTATACCCGAATGTTTTGCGTTTATACGACTATCAAGCAAGGGTTTATATCCTTCAGGAAAATTGGGATCAAGCAATAAAAACAGTAAACACCGGATTGAGAATTTCCGAACTGCGCCCGCCTTCTATGCTAACATGGCTTGCGATAGGATACTCAAAAACAGAAAAGAAGGAAAAAAGTCAAGCCCTAATAAAGGAATTACTTGATCGCGCTCATCAGAATGAAAAAGGAATTAATTTTTGTTTGATGTATTTTCACACCGTTGTAAATGAATTACCAGAAGCTTACCAATGGCACTTAAAAGCTAAAGCGACCAACGATGTTGACCTTATTTGGTTTGATTCTGACCCACTTTTAGAGCCGCTAAGAGCTTATAAAAAAACGATTAAGAAAAAAGAAACCGTTGATTTTAAAGGTGCGGAAATATTTATAGAAAAAATGCTATCAGGAGAAATGCCGAACCTCTCCTACCATAACACACATCATATTCACGATGTATTGGAAGCTTCGACGCATATTGCTGAGCACGAAAAACTTTCAAAAGAAGATACTTCCATATTGAGAATCGCCACATTGTTACACGACATCGGTTTTATTCGCTCTTCAAAAAATCACGAAGAAAATGGTGCTGTCATGGCAAGAGAGATCCTGCCCGAATTTGGATTTTCTCATGAAATGATTTCTATTATTGAAAAGATGATCATGGCCACTAAATTACCTCAATCTCCTTCTACACAATTAGAGCGAGTCTTGTGTGATGCAGATTTGGACTATTTAGGTAGGGCCGATTTCTACCCCATAGGATTTAAGCTATTTGAGGAATTAAAAGATCACGGGATTATTGAAACTGAGCGAGAATGGAACTTGGTTCAAAAGACTTTTTTAGAATCGCACAAGTATCATACTAAATGGAGTCAAAAAAATCGGGAACCAGAAAAACAGTTAAGATTGCAAGAGATAATTCAAAAATTAAAGAAATAAATGAATGAAAAAATTAACAGGTAATGTTTTTTATTTTAGTCTTATGGGCAAAACACCTCTGATTTTTAAATGTCTAATATTTTCATTTATCCTAATTTTCGTTCATCAACCGTTGTCAGCACAGGATGAGCAGTATATTTTTAGAGACTTCACTTATAAGGATGGAATATCTGGTGGTTTTATCAGTGACTTATTAGTAGATAGGAATGGATTTATTTGGATCGCAAGAGATGCTGGAATTATGCGATTTGATGGCACTAATTCATTGGTATTTAAACACAACTCAGATAACAAAAATTCTATAATTCCAGGCGCAATAAATTCAATTTTAGAATCAAAAAATGGTTATATATGGGCAGCAGGTGAGAATGGTATTTCTAAATACAATCCTAAAACAAATATATTTCAGAGAGTAGCCACTGCAGATTCCATACGTATTGAAAATATTATTGAAAGTAATAATCGATTTTGGGCTGCAACAAGTAAAGGGTTATATGAAGTCGAAAATTATAACAGTGATCCCTTTGCGCCAACTTTCGTATTAAAAGACCAACTAGGCTTATCTATAAGCAATTTAGTGGTATTAGATGACAATACGCTGAGTTTTTCAACTGATAATGAAGTGTACCTCTATGCGATCTCCCAAAATGAAACCTCAAAATTAAACCTCCCTCAAGTCACTAATAACTTAGATTCTAGCAGCGTTGATATTAGAAGAATGGTTGTTGATCAAGATCATGAAATGTGGATTGAAACCAATTATGCTTTATTAAAAAGAGCAGCAAATGGCCATATTGAAGAGATTAATAGTCTTGGAAATATGAAAGAGAACATTTCCCATTTCAATCTGACATATGCTGATAATTTAGGAAATATTATTTTGGATAGGCATGGCAAAATTTATAAATACGATAAAAAAAAGAACGAAATCAATCCATTTAATTATAAAGAAGATCAGATATTTTCACAAGACATACATGTTATTAAAATGGACAGAAATAATAATTATGTAATTGCTTTCCATAACACCTTTAGCTACATGTACCCCAAGCAATGGAAAAACGATTTACTAATAGTTGATTCGACAAAATCCACGGATAGCTTAATAAATTACATTGCTAATTTTGTTATTGACAATAAAGGAAACAACTGGTTTTCCACATCTGATGGATTAGTCTTTAAATCAAAAGAAGGTAAGTTGACGAATTATGGCTTTCCTATAAACGAAGATTTTATAGGTCCAATTTCATTATATCATGATAAAATTATGGTCCTTAATTTTGAGAAAATTTATGTATTTGATATTAACAAAAAGGAATTCTCTAAAATAAACCTACCAATTCCAATGGATTTGAATTTGGAATACATTGAAAATAAACGATTCTGGATTTTTGGTGACAATGAAAAAGGACTATTAAAATTAAACAAAGAGACGCTAGAAATTACTTATTTTCCAAATCCATATAATGACCCTAAAAATACAGAGAAAATCGGAATGTCCGTTTTAAAGGATATTGAAGAGACAACCATTGTTCACGCTCTATTTGGTGATGAAAATGCGAATAATATCTCATGGAAAAGTTATATATTTAACGACACAACAGATATTTTCACTCCTACAGGTTTAAAATCCCCTGAGCAATTAAAATATCTGGATAAGCGGATACCATTCAATATTATTTCTCATTCTGATCCAGGTGTTACCTATAGTATTCACCACTTTGGAATTCTTAAAGAAGACATCTACAATAAAAAACAGGATATACTCTATGCTGATCAAATTACAGATTGGTCTTTTGATCAATTCACTCCCATATACGAATGGAATCATCAACTTATCATCCACTCAAATGATCAGGTTTATAAACTAAGTACAGATAAAGAGGAAATACAAAATTTTGAAGGAGACCCGGAACAAGCTGGAATCATTTATTTTTTACCAAAATTTATCAGTAATGATTTTATTTATATACGTTCAGGTAATGTAAATAAAAATCTATACTACGACTTAAATCAAGAATTTAAGCCATCTTCGCCACCCAATTTGCAGATATTTTCTATTGGATCAGGAAATCAAAACTTCGATTTATTAAATTATTCCAACCTTCCCATTATTTTCAATGATTATAATAATAATATAATTGTGGAGTTTGGGAATATCAATTTTACCAATTCAAGAAGTAGATTTCGATATAAATTAACAGGAGTAAAAAACGATCAATGGGTAAACTTAGATAACCAGTCAACTATCAATTTATTCAATTTAGCCCCAGGAAAATATAACCTTAAAATTGAAAGTGTTTTAGGCAACAATAATTTCACTGACAATTTCAAAGAAATCACATTTGAAATTCTCCCACCTTGGTACAAAACCAATATAGCTTATTTTGGAATGATTTTGATGTTTTTAATCTTTGGCTATACCGGTATTAAAATTAAAGAAAAACAAACTATTTCAAGGGAAAGAGAGAAAACCCGAGAAAAGGAACTAGCTCAAGCAAAAGAAATAGAAAAGGCCTATTCCACACTTAAAAGCACTCAATCACAATTAATTCAAGCTGAAAAAATGGCTTCACTTGGAGAGTTAACTGCCGGTATTGCCCATGAAATTCAAAATCCACTCAATTTTGTCAATAACTTTTCCGAAGTGAGCAATGAACTTCTCGATGAAATGATCCAAGAATTGGACAAAGGAGAGATCGATGAAGCTCGAACAATTTCCAATGATGTAAAACTAAACCTTGAAAAAATTCTACATCATGGAAAGCGTGCGGATGGAATTGTAAAAGGGATGCTGCAACACAGCAGAACCAGTACTGGACAAAAAGAATCCACGGATATAAATGTCCTTTGTGATGAATACTTGCGTCTCTCCTACCACGGGCTACGAGCTCGTGATAAATCGTTTAACGCGAAGTTTATTTCCGAATTTGAACCATCCGTTGGATCTTTGGATGTTATTCCACAAGATCTTGGTAGAGTGTTACTAAACTTGATTAACAATGCTTTTTATGCAGTTAATGAAAGGAAACAATCCACCACAGAGAACTACCAACCTACTGTTACCGTAAAAACTAAAAAAGAAGATAAGCACATCATTATATTGATATCCGATAATGGAAAGGGAATTTCTGAAGAGATTAAAGAAAAGATATTTCAACCCTTCTTCACGACAAAACCAACAGGAAAAGGAACTGGATTAGGATTGAGCTTGAGTTATGATATAATAAAAATGCACGGTGGAATAATTGACCTTAAAAGTACCATTGATGAGGGTACTGAATTCACCATAAAACTTCCTATACTATGAAAAAAATATTAGTGGTTGATGATGAAAAGGACGTTCAGCTCTTATTTCTACAGCGGTTTAGAAAAGAAATCAAAAATCAAGAAATGGAGTTTGTATTCGCCTTTTCTGGCGAAGAGGCTCTGATGAAATTCGATAAATTGAGTCAAGAAATTGTCCTAATTTTATCCGACATCAATATGCCTGGCATGAGTGGACTAGAATTGTTGAAGAACATTAAAAGTAAATCCATAACTCCACCGCCCATAGTCATGATGATTACTGCTTACGGTGATGAAGATAATAAATCCCGGGCCTATCAATTAGGTGCCGATGATTTTATTACAAAACCAGTCAATTTTGCTGATTTAAAACAAAAATTAACCCAATCCTGATGAATAAAATTCTCGTTGCTGATGACGAAGCAGATTTAGAAGCTTTGATTGTACAAAAATTCCGTAAAGAAATTCGTGAAGGGTTACTTGAATTTGTCTTTGCAGAAAATGGGCAAGTTGCATTGGATAAAATTGCAGAGCATGGAGATATCAACATGGTGCTCAGTG
>JAHEMU010000383.1 GCA_024643485.1 Cytophagales bacterium | reverse complement strand
TTTTAACAATTACCTCACAGTTACCCTTTGAATTATTTTCAATCAATGCATAATTAGCAATAAGGTTGCTGGCATCGACAGATTCGGTGGCAAAGGTGTAGATGGATAAATTGTTTACGTTTCCTGTCAACGTTAATCTTCCTCCGGAAAGGTGGTTATTCCAATAATGAAAAGAGTTGCATTTCAAATCAAGACTAGCTTGCATCAGCTTAGTTTTTGCTCCCATGATTAATGAAAACTGATCGGATGTGATTGGATTTATGGTTTCGAAATAACACGTAGCATTGGCGATGATATATGTAAGTTGATTTGAACTGATGTATAATTTTACCTTATTGGTTTCAGGATTGAGCCATTTTCTTTTCGATTCGTTTGATATCCTCAATGTATCACCTTCTGTTTTTAAGGATACATTTTCAGGTATATTATTACTGCCCACAATCCTGATCGAATAAACAGTATCCTGCACCAGGTACACACTGAAAACCCCATTGAACTCAAGATAATGGAATGCAGGAAGTGCTACCAACCTCGTTGTTTCATCAATATTATTATCCGTACAATTAAATAAAACGGGTAGAAGAAGAATGAAAAGACTTTTACATTTTAAAATCATAATCGAAATCTGTTGTCATTTTTATTTACCATCTGATGCCTAATCCAAATTCAGGATAATCCAAAATATTCAAATGTGACTTCATGGAAAATTGAAAGAAAAAATGGTCGGTTGCCTTATATCTGACAATACCTCTATTGTACATCATGTGATGGCCTACTTGGTCCGTAAGTAACAAATACACTCCTTCCTGAAGGATAAGACTAAGCCGGTTATATACAAACTCCTGCGACAGGTGAATGCCCGATCGGTAATTATCCGATTTACTAAAAGGTGTCACGTTGGCAGACAACAATTCTACTTTCGTGGACGTGTCATAAAATAAATCGGCACCAAGGCCAAAATGAATGGTACGTAAGGGTTCCCATTTATATTCAAAAGTTAACGATGAAGTAAAATAGAATTTAGGATCAAGAGACCGGGGATGTTTCATTCCAGGACTATAAATAAACTCGAAATGATGACCAGGTTGGTGAGGACTAAGATTGTCCTTCCTCCTTTCACTTGAAGTGCCTACTAAATAACTAACTCCCGAATATAGGGTAACGAAGTTAAGGCCAAGGTTAGGGTTACTAAGGTTGCCATTTGAAAGATGATCGAATGAAAGGCCAGTTTGCAATCTGACTTTTTGAAGAACCTGGTATGAGGCTCCGACCTTAAAATTGAAATGAAAATTCAGGTGCGAACCAACGGCTATGTTGAGACAATTACTTTGTAAATCAAATTTTCGGTTGACATATCCTATTCCTAACCCCGTTTGGTTATACATGCTAAAACGTTTTTTGGAAATAAAATTTAAGTGGAAGTATGGGAATAAGGCAATTTCACGACCATTTACGTTATCATTCCCAAGCGTTGTATAAAACAGAGAAAATCCATATTCGGGATAATTGTACACTTGTTCCCAATCATTTTTTCCGGTGGTTTTTTTGGAAATATTCAAGCTTGCCGACTGTACTTTTTTATGCACCAGGTATGCGAGGTTGGAATATTCGGGAAGAATAAAACCATCGTGGTAGTTTACGGTAATGTTAAGATCATCGGTAACCTTGGTTTGTGCAGAAAGTTCTGGCGCTGAAAAACAACAACAGCACCAGATAAAAAAAACAACCTTGTTCCAGTGGTTGTACGATGAATTGCTGGTCATTGATTATTACTTGAGTTTATGCGGTAGTTTGTCAGCGTTTATGATAATGGCTTTACTTACTCCAACTGAATTTTCAAATTCATCAAATCTATTGGTTTCTTCATGCCATTCCAAACGATTTCGACCAACGGTCCCTCCGCCTGTTTACAAAAGTGTGGATAGAGAAAAACTTTACTTCGCACGACTTTGGTATAAAATGTAATTGAGAATTATTATGATTTGTTTAGGATTTGATTCCTCCATTTACGATAAATCTGAAAAGGAAAATATCTCTGATAGGGAGTTCTCAGAACAGCTCAAATTTATACCCAATTAAGCAACTCAAAAAAGCAGGTTCTCACCTGACTCGTTATTCTTTTTTCTACTAGAATTTTCTTTTGGCCAACAACAACATGGGAGTCCGAGGTGAGAATCCGCGTGGAAGGGTGATTCCTTACGTTGCGGCACAAATGAAGAAAAACTAAATCTCAAAACAACGGATCAACATAGTGTTGTTGATATATACCTAGGCGTATATCCATTCGTTTCTTAATCTTTATAAATATTGAATTTATCAAATGGAATTTTACCGAAATCTTTTATGGTACGTATTGTAGACACGATACTGTCTGGTGTGTTTACATTAAAACTTTCAGTGCCATCTTTATGTAAGTACCAATAATGATCAGAGGAAGAATACTTGTAGGTGATTATTCTACTCCACCGCCAGGCACTGCCACCATAATGTGTTACAGAAAAATATCCGTCTTTTATTACTATTCCTGTAAACGGATCTCCCATCATTCCCCCGCAATCAATGCAATAAACAGTGTTATCGTTTCTGGCTACAAGTTTGAATGAATGGTCATTTTGCCCAATTAAAATTAAAAGCGGTCTTTTTTCCGGATGGTCAACCACATCGGATGTAGTATCTTCGTTGGTTTTCTTTAAAACCATTATCATATCAATAAATGGATCATGATTTAGATCGCCCCTGGTGGTATCTAAAATTGTATAATCTGTTGGTATAAATCCCTTTAATTTTGAAGGCAATTTTTCTTCTACTTCCAATATTTCTTTGTTCTTTATTTTATCCTGCCTTTCAATTGGCTTGTTGTTTTTAT
>JAHEMU010000058.1 GCA_024643485.1 Cytophagales bacterium | reverse complement strand
CCCGCCTCTGTCACGCCTAAATGCAGCGGATACGGCTGTAATTTCTCCTCTTGTAAGCGTTGAACCAACAATCGATAAGCGTGAATCATGACCTGCGGGTTTGATGCCTTCATAGACAACACCACCTCATAATATCCTTCATCTTCGCAAATTCGAAGGAATTCCAATGCTGACTCCACCATACCATTCGGAGTATCGCCGTACCTACTCATGATTCGATCAGAAAGCGACCCATGATTGGTACCTATTCGCATGGCCGTGCCGTACTCCTTACAAATTTTTATCAGCGGTATAAATTTCTGACGGATTCTATCCAACTCCTGCTCGTATTCTGAATTAGAGTATTCTATCGTTTGGAATTTCTTTTTATCCGCATAATTCCCAGGATTTACTCTGACCTTTTCTACTATTCTCGCCGCCAATTCCGCAGCATTTGGTGTAAAATGGATGTCTGCAATTAAAGGAACATTAATTCCTTCCAGATTCATCATTTTTTTAATTTCCTGAAGATTTTGAGCTTCTTTTAAACTTGGTGCGGTAAGCCTTACGTAATCACACCCCGAATCGACAATTCTTTTGATCTGATCGACCGAGCCACGGGTATCCATGGTATCGACGGTGGTCATAGATTGAATTCTAATTGGGTGATGTCCCCCCATCGGAACCCCTCCAATATTAACTATTCGAGAAACTCTCCTTTCGTAGGAAGTTAAAGAATTACAGTACAAAAAATTAGTTTTATTCACCTGTTTAAATTGTCTTTCAAAGATAACCTATAAAATTATTTATTGTTCAAATATTCAAATATCTCCTAGCTGTGGTCTTAATAAAATTTCCTCTACCACAGCCGATGCTGATAAATTAAAGGCAGAGAAAATAGTATCTGCGATATCTTCAGGTTTCATAAATCGTTCTTCTGGAATACCTGCATCTTCCCAGCTACTAGTGAACGTTGCTCCTGGGAGTACTGAGGTCACTTTTACGCCTGTAGGTTTCATTTCTTCTCTCAATACTTTTGAGAAACCCAAAAGGGCATATTTGGAAATACAATACGAGCCCCCATTCGTATATGGAGTTATACTTGCGGTAGAGCACATATTAAATACATGGCCATTTTTTTGTTTTTCCAACTGAGGTAAGAAGGCCCTCGTTAAATAATAGGTTCCGTAAACATTGGTTTCCATTGTTTCTTCCAGCACGCCTGCCTCCTCATTCCCAATTTGTCCAGGCGCAAAAAAACCCGCATTATTTACCAACGCTGCGATTTCAAATCCTTTAGAGATAATATCGGAAGCGAATTTCTGAACCGCTTTTTGATCAGTAATTGAAAAAGCTGCTGCCATCACTTCTACTGAATATTTCTCTGTTATTTCCTTTTTAAGCAATTTAAGTTGATCCTCAGACCTTGAAAAAGTGGCAATATGAAAACCTGCCGCCGCAAATTTAACAGCAATTGCTCTTCCGATACCTCGACCACCACCGGAAATGACGATTATACGTTTACTTTTCTTCATAATTTGTAAAATTAATAATCAATACGTTATTTGAGGATAATAATATTATTAACTTTCGGGAAACACGTATATACTTATGAAAAGTATAGGAAAATACTTTCTTTTTATCTTCTCTCTGTTCCGGAGAATGGAAACCTTCCGCACCTATTCTAAATTGGTGATAGAGGAATGTATCCAAATTGGAATAGGAAGTATCTTTTTAGTTGGACTTGTCGCCACCTTTATGGGTGCGGTAACTACCTTACAAACGGCTTTCAATTTAGTAAGTCCATTTATACCTGATTATATTATTGCTACGGTAGTCCGCGACATGACAGTACTTGAGCTTGCGCCTACTATTATAGGAGTAATTTATGCAGGCAAGGTGGGGAGTAGCATGGCAGGTGGTTTAGGAACCATGCGAATTACTGAGCAAATTGATGCTTTGGAGGTAATGGGGATAAATTCCGCGTCATATTTAGTTCTTCCAAAGGTAATAGCTTCCTTACTAATGTACCCGATGCTGGTAATTATAGCCGGATTTTTGAGTATTTTAGGTGGTTATCTTGCTGGTGTATTTTCGGAAATCCTCACTCCATTCGACTATAAATACGGCATTCAATATCTATTTAATCCGTATATGGTGAAATTTGGAATCTTAAAAAGCTATGTTTTCGCGTTTCTGATTGCCTCCATTTCTTCTTTTAGAGGATATTACACAACTGGTGGGGCGCTTGAAGTAGGAAAAGCGAGTACCCGCGCAGTAACCGACAGTGTTATTGCTGTATTAATTGCTGATTATTTACTTGCTGAAATGTTCTTGACAAAATGATAGAAGTAGAAAATATCGGGAAAACTTTTGACGACAAGGAGATTCTTCTGGGAATATCAGGGACTTTTCACGCAGGAATGCCCAACCTTATTATAGGCTCCAGTGGAACAGGAAAAAGTGTGTTGCTAAAATGCATTGTGGGGTTACTTGAGCCTAATGAAGGTCTTGTCAAATACGACGGCAGGGATTTTACTCATGCCGATCGAGACTTAAAAACTGAGATACGGAGAGAAATTGGTATGTTATTCCAGGGAAGTGCCTTGTTCGACTCTAAGAATGTGGAACAAAATGTCATGTTTCCACTTGACGTATTGACTAAAATGCCAAAAGATGAAAAGCTAGATCGAGTAAACTTTTGTTTACAGCGAGTAGGCTTGGAAAATACCAATCATTTAATGCCCTCCGAAATATCCGGGGGAATGCAAAAACGGGTGGGAATTGCTCGTGCGATAGTAAATAGTAGTAAATATTTATTTTGCGATGAACCAAATTCCGGACTAGATCCTCAAACCGCTATTTTAATTGATGATTTAATTCTTGAAATCACTCAAGAATACAATATGACCACAGTTGTTGTAACTCACGACATGAATTCCGTGATGGGTATAGGTGAAAATATTATCTTTTTATCGAAAGGGAGGAAATTGTGGGAAGGCACAAATAACGAAATCACCCATAGTGGCGTAAAAGAACTGGACGACTTTGTATTTGCAAACAAAGTGATGTCTAGACTAAAAAATGCACTTTAAAAAAATATCTTATAAAAAAATAAAGGCTACCTAGGTAGCCTTTATTTTTATTCGAATAGCAGTAATATTAGCTATTTTTCATATCCTGTACTTCTTTACGGATATCTTGAGCCATATTTTTCAAATCTTGCATTCCTTTACGAACTCTGGTTCCAGCTGCGCTGTTTCCTTTTTCATAGAACTTAGAAAAATCTGCTTCTAAAGACATTACTAAATCTTTAAGTGCTCCAAATTTACTCATCTTGTATACTTTTAAGGTTTCTAAATTGTTTTCAATTACCCAAGCAATATAGCTAAAATGTTTAATTATCAAGCCCTATTGATGGTTTTTTTGAAAAAATTAAGAATTTAATTCGATTATCTCCTCTCTTTTGTACACTCCGCTGTCTAATTTGGTCTTAACTTTAGAAAAAACCTCAATAGTTTGCTTCACATCTTCGAGTGTATGAACTGATGTTGGAATCAATCTTAAGATGATCATTCCCTTAGGAACAACTGGATAAATCACCACACTACAGAATATATTAAAATTCTCACGAACATCCATGGCCATGTTAGCCGCTTCACCTACTCCACCTTCAAAGAACACTGGAGTAACTGGAGACTGAGTAGTACCAATATTAAATCCAACTTCTTTCAATCCGTTTTGTAGCGCATTAACAATTTTCCACAAATTATCTTTTAGCTCAGGTTGGGTTCTCAATAACTCAAGACGCTTAAGTGCACCTACAACCAATGGCATTGGCAACGACTTTGCGAAAATTTGAGATCTCAAACTATATTTCAAAAATTTGATAACAGTAGCATCACCACCTACAAAGGCTCCAATACTCGCCATAGATTTTGCAAAGGTGGAGAAGTATAAATCGATACCATCCTGTACACCCAACGCTTCACCAGTACCTGCACCAGTTTCACCCATGGTACCAAATCCATGTGCATCGTCAACAAACAATCTAAATTGGAATTTCTTCTTCAACTCCACTACTTCTTTTAACTTTCCAAGGTTTCCAGACATACCGAAAACACCTTCAGTTATAACAAGAATTCCTCCACCAGTTTCATTTGCTAGTTTTGTCGCTCTTTGAAGTTTCTTTTCAAGATCCTCCATGTTATTGTGTTGATACACAATTCGCTTACCCATATGCAAACGAACACCATCAACGATACAAGCGTGAGAATCAGCATCATAAACAATCACGTCTTTACGATCAACAATTGCATCAATAATACTTAAAACACCTTGATATCCGAAGTTCAAGAGCAATACCGATTCCTTTTTAATAAAATCCGCTAATTGATTTTCAAGTTCAAGGTGATTCACTGAATTACCCGACATCATACGAGCACCCATTGGATAACCCATACCCCACTTCGCTGCAGAATCAGCATCCGCTTTTCTCACTTCAGGATGATTCGCTAAACCTAAATAGTTATTTAAGCTCCAGTTTAACAATTCCTTGCCTTGAAATTTCATTCTTGGTCCGATTTCACCTTCCAATTTTGGAAACATGAAATAATCCTCCGGTAAATTTGAATGGCGCCCCAGAGGTCCTAGCTCCGCTACCAACTTGTCAAAAAGATCCACTAGAATATCGTTTTATTTAAAAATTTAAGAATTCTTCTATTATAAAAATCACACAAAATTAACACTATAAATCTAACTGCCAAACAGTAAGCTTAAATGGATTTCAATTTGTTTTTGAATAAACTCTTATATTTGAGCATATTATCCATGCGAATGAAAAAATTCAAAAAAATACTTGTAGCAAATAGAGGCGAAATTGCCCTACGTGTAATTCGATCTATAAAAGAGTCTGGAAGGATTGCCATTGCCGTTTATAGCGACGTTGACGTGAACGCCCCTCACGTATTAGCAGCCGATGAGGCCTATTGTCTTGGCTCCCCGGTTCCAGCGGAATCTTATTTAAACATTGCCAAAATCCTTCAAATTGCCAAGAAATCAGCCGCCGATGCGATTCATCCTGGTTATGGGTTCCTTTCTGAAAATGAAACGTTTGCGAAAGCAGTAGCGGATGCAGGAATTACATTTATAGGTCCGGGTATTGAAGCAATCCGGATCATGGGTGATAAAATCATGTCCAAAAAAACCGTAAAGGGATACCATGTTCCTATGTTATCCGGAACAGAAGGGGCCATATTAAATTTGGATGATGGTAAAAAAATGGCTGACGCCATAGGTTATCCTGTGCTTATTAAAGCCAGTGCTGGTGGAGGAGGAAAGGGAATGCGAATTGTACATGCCCCTGATGATTTTAAAGAGCAGATGGATCGCGCTGTTTCTGAGGCAACCTCCGCTTTTGGAAATGGTGCTGTTTTTATCGAAAAATACATTACCAACCCAAAACATATTGAGTTTCAAATTTTAAGCGACAGTCATGGCAATACCGTTCATCTTTTCGAACGCGAATGCAGTATACAACGCCGATACCAAAAGGTTATTGAAGAAGCTCCTAGCGCTGTGTTAGACAATGAATTACGGCAAAGAATGGGTGAAGCAGCCGTTAATGTAGCTAAATCATGTAATTACCTGGGGGCCGGAACGGTAGAATTTATATTAGATGAACAGCGGAATTTCTTTTTTCTTGAAATGAATACTCGCCTTCAAGTTGAACACCCTGTGACTGAAATGATTTCAGGAATTGATCTGGTAAAAGAACAAATAAGCATCGCAGAAGGAAACCCTCTCAGTTTCAGTCAGTCAGATTTATCTATTAACGGGCACTCATTAGAGGTTCGTGTATACGCAGAAGAGCCTTTTGAAAACTTCCTGCCTGTAACTGGTACATTCAAAAAATATCGAATTCCCTCAGGCCCTGGAATTCGCGTGGATGATGGGTATTCAGAAGGGATGGAAATGCCCGTTTATTACGACCCAATGATTGCGAAATTAATCGTACATGGTCACGATCGATCAGAAGCTATCTCCCGAATGCTGCGCGCTATTGACGAATATCAGATTGAAGGAATTCCAACGTCATTACCATTCTGTCAGTTTGTTTTAACACATGATGAATTTATCCAGGGTAATTTCACTACTTCTTTTGTTGAGAAAAACTGGAAATCTGAACGACCTGTATTACAAGAAAGCGATGAGAAAAAGGCCGCATTTGTAGCTGCTTTAATTTATGATCAATTGCACAAGAAAAAGGAGGTCGCAACCACTTCCGACTCTCAATTGAATCCTTGGAAAATCAACCGTAGAAGCTAATGGCAGAAATTCAACCTTTTAAAGGGTGGCGATATAATGAGGATTTTAATTCAAAAATTGAAGAACTCACCTCCCCTCTATTTGATGTGGTTTCCTCGAAACAAAGAGAAAAACTATATAAAAACCCGAATTCCAGCATCCACTTAAGTGTTCCTGCAGGGGAACATCCTGCGCAAGAGGCTAAGTCAACACTTGAACAATGGAAAAAGGAAGGAATAATAAAACAAGATGCGCTACCTGGCATCTATATTTACTATCAATATTTTAATTTACCCGGTTCGTTAAATGAATTTTGCAGAAAAGGGTTTATCTGCAATATTCGAATTCATCATTTTGAAGAGAAGGTAATCCTTCGGCATGAAAACACCATTCCTGTTTCGGTTAATGATCGTCAAGAAATGCTTGAAACAACGCAGCTACATGTGAGTCCCACGCATGGATTATATTCTGATGTTCTTTTTGAATTGGAGCATTTTATGGACGACGCTATGCTTAACCCAATTTATGAAACCGAGGATTATCAGGGCGTTCGCGATGTATTAGCGGTCATCCACGACTACGAAATCATCAAAAAATTTGTATCGGTCCTTTCCGACAAAACGATTATTCTTGCAGATGGTCATCATCGATATCAAGGATCGCTTTCCAACATGGAAAAACAAAAAGAAGCGAATCCACAGCATACGGGAAACGAAGCGTATAATTTCCATATGATGTACCTTACCAATATGGAGTCGGATCATTTGAGAATCATGCCTACTCATCGTTTAATTAAAGAGGTAGAAGATTTTTCAGAAGAGAAAATCATGGAAGCCATCGAGCCTTATTTCACCATTAAACCAGTGGAAGACGCTTTCACAATAAATGAGGTGATTTATGGTAAAAAGTGGGCCTTTGGACTCCTGTTTAAGGATAACGCGTATAAAATCAGGTTAAAACCCGAGATGATTGATCAAATTTCATGGCCATTTCCTGATATCATCAAACATTTGGATTTAACTATTTTACATTATTTTTTATTGGAAAAAGTATTTCACATAAAAGGTAAGGATCAGCGCAGCGCTTCGAATGTTAGTTACGACAGAAGTTTCAGCGATTGTTTCGCCAAAGTATTAAAAAACGAAGCTCAATTAGCCATCATTGTTAACGAAATATCGGTACAAGATGTAAAAAAAGTATGCGATTCTGGCTTTACTCTGCCACAAAAATCGACCTACTTTTATCCCAAAGTAATATCAGGATTTGTATTTAGCAGCATAAAAGAAGATGAATTTCCCCTACCCAATTCTCTTAGGTTCTAACTCTCCCAGAAGGAAAGAATTATTAGCGTCCATGGGATTTCATTTCACGGTTGTTCCCGGCAATGCAGACGAAACCATCCCTAATTCTATTGAACGAAAGAAGGCAGCAGAATATTTGGCCATAAAAAAAGCGGAAGCTCTTTTTCATCATATTAAGACGGATGAGGTAATTATCACCAGTGATACGATTGTTTTACAGGATGGCATTATATTAAATAAACCTGAAAATGATTTCGAAGCAAAAAAAATGCTTCAGTTTCTCTCCGGAAACACGCATGAAGTAATTACTGGAGTATGCGTGATGTCTGCTCTCAAAACTGTTCACTTTTCTGAGAGTTGTACGGTTACCTTCGGCGATTTATCTGATGATGAAATAGAATTTTATATTAAAAATGCCTCTCCACTTGATAAAGCAGGAGCTTATGGCATTCAGGATTGGATCGGTTTAATAGGAATTAGGGAAATTAAAGGTTCGTTTTATAACGTCATGGGTCTCCCCACTTATCAATTGTATCAGGAATTAAAAAAATGGTAATTATTTAAGAAAAAGCCATTTAGCTAAACCATCATGACCCTTCCATGCTCGTTTATGGTCTGTTGTGGCCAATATTCCATCTAGATTTTCACGTTGAGTCGCCACCCAAATCCCACCTAATTTCCGATGTTTGCGGTAATCTTGAAGATGAAACACGGTTTTAAATGGAGGAATATCCTCAAAATACGTATCCCTATTCGCATCGTGAACTATTAACACCCCATTTTTTGAGAGCAATTGATGAGCTTTTATTAGACAATCCCGTCTCGCTCTTCCATCGATAAAAATAAAATCAAAAGGTTCTCCATCCAATTGCACAGGAAACTCGACATAATCTCTGAAGTCTTCAAAAATCCCTTCTTTCACTTTTGGGTCTGCAGACTTTTCAAATTCGAGATTATTGGGAGCTACAAAATGCAAATGGACCTTATCATTCTCAATTTTTTGTTTAATTAAATGAAACCATTCTTCGTTGTGCTCAATAGATACCCAATCTTCTAAATTCGCTAATTGATCAGGAATCAGCACGGTGCTATACCCACTTCCCCATTCAAGTACTCTCTTTGGTTGAAGGTTTTGAAACACCTCAAAAATAATATCGTACTCCTTTCTTTTCATCCAAGGGGTCGAGAATTTTTTCAATACTTTTCTATTAAATTTATCCTGCTGATCCTGGCAAAATTGTTTGATGAAGTTTGGTTTTGAAGACATATGGATAGATTATTTCGAAAACAATTTTTTAAAAATTCCCTTCTTTTTGGTTGCGTTATGTGACACGTTCAGCTCTTTCACTGCCTCTTCAATATTTCCCTGCACACCTGCTTTCTCCCAAAATTCGATCAAACCATTCTTGATATCAGATAGATCAATGGTCATTTTTTGGGTTTTATCCTTTAGAAAGAATTGAATATTTTTATTTACAGTATCATAATAATCCAAACACAGTTGATACTTTTCATCTTTTGATAAACGACGATACCGTCGCATTTTTATTCCTTCTGCAAAAGCGAAAATAATGGACGACTTAAAATTCCATCGTTGGTTAAAGCTTCGTGCAGTTTGAGCTCGATCACGAGTTAGGTGTATATAGAAAGCGTCATTGCTATATTTTTCATCTAATTCACCCAACATCCAACTCAGTCTATTGTCACCTTCAATATGATTTTCCGGATAATTTAGTCTGCTTGCCCCCAATTCTTTCACTCTTGATTCGTGAGACGCCGTGAAATTATCTGCATGTTTACAAGCCTTAATAAATGTAGTTGAGCCTGAGCGCCCGGTACATAAAATGAATACATTCATGTTACTTACTCTCTTTTTTAATTCCAAATTCGGACCAAACCTTTTTAGTTTGTCGTGTTTCCTTCCTTATTGCCTTATTTTTATCAATTGAGCCTTGATTTTTATAACCTCGCCCGTGTTCGAGGTGTACACATATGGCGGTGTACCTCAATTGTTTTGATTTCAATCCGAAGTTATCTAACCGTTCACCAAGTTCGCGATCTTGCCCACCGTACTCCATCCTTTCATCAAATCCATTGATTGCGATTAAATCCGACTTCCATCCGGAAGCATTACCCCCATTCCACGAAGCATTTGCCGGGGTTATTTTATTTAGAAAAGATGCTAAGGAGTCGTTTTTTGTCAGTTTGAGATTTTTCAAAAACGGTTGATCGTGACCGTTTTTATTAAGCCATTCCAGATCAAATATTTTCTGAGAAACGATGTCATTTTGACTTATTAATTCAGACGTGGGCATGGGAAGTCGAATCGCACCACCTGATAAGTAAAAGCCCTTTTGAGCTGATTTGGCATGCTGTTCCACAAAATCCTTTCGTGGAATACAATCACCATCGGTAAATAATAAGTATTCAGATGTTGCGGCTTGGATGGCTTTGTTAAGTATTTGACATTTCTGATATCCATTGTCTTCATGCCAAACATGTAAAACCTCTAAACCAGATCTGTTTTTAAACTCGTCAACAACCCTTTTTGTTTCAGGGCCACTACCATCGTCGGCAATGAGGATTTCAATATCCTTATAGGTTTGACATTCGTACCCCCAAAGTACTTTTTCAAGCCAGAGGGGATGGTTATACGTACTTATAATTACTGAAATCCTCATTGCAAACACACGATAGGCCTGCAAAGATAATAATGTTGACTTATTTAATTGAGTTTATTCTTTCTCTTTCTGATCCTTTTCCATTTTTTTGATAGGATCACCCTCTTTAAGTCTTTTAGAAACCACTAAAAATGGACCTGTTACCACTTCTGTTGTATCCGAAATTCCCTCTAAGATTTCAATATTATCATAATCAGAAATACCTGTTTTCACTTTAATGATTTTTGCGATTCCATTGACATTGACAAAAACCACTTCATCATCTTCTTCTTTCTTCGATGAATCATTATTGTCTGCAACAGTGGTCACGTCCACTTCTTCATCGGTAGAATTCGCTGCTTTCTGTTCTTCTTTAGATCTGGTAGTTACTGCTCCTAAA
>JAHEMU010000057.1 GCA_024643485.1 Cytophagales bacterium | reverse complement strand
AGGAACCATTGAAATGGGCCGTATGGTTCGTTCATTGCGTGTGGCTGGGGAATTTTCAAAGGTTGATCAAATAAAGAATATCGTGATTCGCTCTATGTCTGGAGCGCAAGTGCGCATTTCTGAAATTGCTGAAGTAGTGGATAGCTATTCCGATAGAGAAAGTTTTGCCCGTTTTGATGGAAAAAATGTAATCACTTTGAATGTGATTAAGCGTTCTGGTGAAAATCTTATCGGCGCGGCTGATAAAATCAAAACTATCATCAAGGAGAAAAAGGAATCTTTCCCATCTGATTTAATTGTTGAAGTAACAGCCGACCAGTCAAAAATGACTAGCGGGATGCTTACCGACTTGATCAATTCAATCATCATTGGATTCATTTTAGTGACGGTAATATTGATGTTCTTCATGGGGCCTAATAACGCGATGTTCGTAGGGCTGTCTGTACCGATCAGTATTTTTATTGCCTTTATGGTGATGCCGGGGATTGATTTCACCCTAAACTTGATGGTGCTTTTTGCCTTCTTGTTTTCGCTTGGAATTGTGGTGGATGATGCAATTGTTGTAATTGAAAACACCCACCGAATCTTTAACGAGGCAAAGGGAAAATTGACAATTACCCAAGCTGCTAAAATTGCTGCGGGTGAAGTATTTATGCCTGTACTTACGGGAACTCTTACTACTATTGCTCCTTTTATGCCTTTGGCTTTCTGGCCAGGAATCGCTGGAAAATTCATGATGTTCCTACCGATAACCATCATGCTTACGCTATTAGCTTCATTATTGGTTTCTTATATTATTAATCCTGTTTTTGCGGTGATGTTTATGAAATATGAAGATGATTCTTCTATTCAGGAACACAAGAAAAATCCATTGAAAGGGCTTAAGGTATTGATTATCGTACTAGTAGTAGTATCTGGTATTCTGTACTTAACTGGTAATATTGGAACAGCTAATTTAGCAGTTTTCACATTGGTGTTATTGCTTCTAAACCGCTTCTTCCTAAGGAAATTGGTATATAATTTCAATAATAAATTATTGCCCGCATTGATGGATATGTATGAAAATATCCTTCGTTGGTCTCTTAGAGGAAAAAGGGCAATAGGTATTATGGTTGGGTTGCTAGTCTTATTCGTCCTAACGATGGTGATAACGATGGCCCGAAACCCTAAAGTGGAATTCTTCCCACAAGGTGATCCAAATTACATTTATGTGTATATGAAATTGCCTGTAGGGACCGAAATTAACATGACAGATTCTATTACAAGGGAACTAGAACACCGTGTATTGAATACCGTTGGAAAAGACAATCCGGTTGTGGAATCGATTGTAGCTAACGTTGGTATTGGTGCAGGTGACCCAATGGCTCAAGACCGAAGCGTAACTCCGAATAAAGGAAAGGTTTCCGTTGCTTTTGTTGAATATGCAGAAAGAAATGGTGAATCGACTAATCATTATTTGGATGAAATACGTGAAGCTGTAAAGGGTATTCCTGGTGCCGAGATTTCAGTAGAGCAAGAGAGAATGGGTCCTCCAACAGGTAAGCCGGTGAATATTGAGGTTTCTAGTGAAGATATTGAACAGCTTATTGCTATTTCTGGAGATTTAAAAAGATTTTTAGATAGCCTGGGTGTGGCTGGTATTGAGGAGTTGAAGAATGATTTCGAAACATCCAACCCGGAAATTGTCGTAAATATAAATCGTGAAAAAGCCTTACGTGAGGGGATTTCTACCTATCAAATAGCCATGGGAATACGAAATGGAGTGTTTGGTTCGGAAATTTCTAAATTCCGAGAAGCGGAAGAAGAGTATCCAATCGTGTTAAGGTATTCTGAAGATGTTAGAAATAATGTGAATGCATTAATGAGTTCAAAAATCACCTATCGCGATATGAATTCGGGAGGAAGAATCCGTTCTATTCCTCTTTCTACTGTCGCTGATGTAGAATATTCTACGACTTATGGCGGGATAAAAAGAAAAGAACTAAAAAGAGTGATTACGATTTCTTCAAATGTGCTAACAGGGTTTACTCCGGATGAAGTTAGAACAAGTGTAGAAAAGGCACTGACAAGTTATGACTTACCTGCTGGAGTTTCTGTAAAATTGACTGGTGAAGCAGAAGATCAACAAGAGTCCATGCAGTTCTTGATTGGAGCTTTTGGTGTAGCGTTTATGTTAATATTCCTTATTCTCGTTCTTCAGTTTAACTCATTATCGAAACCAATCATTATTCTATCTGAAATCATCTTTAGTGTAATTGGTGTATTCCTTGGGTTCGCTATTTTCGATATGAATATTTCCATCGTAATGACTGGATTTGGGATAGTAGGTTTAGGGGGTATCGTAGTTAAAAACGGTATTCTTCTAGTCGAATTTATGGATGAAATGCAAGCGAGAGGAAAAGATTTGAAAGAAGCGATTATCATCGGTGGTAAATTGAGATTAAAACCAGTACTATTAACAGCAATTTCTACTGTTTTAGGGTTGTTGGCAATGGCAGTAGGGTTTAACATCAACTTTATTACCTTATTTACAGATTTACAACCTCACATCTTTTTTGGTGGCGATAACGTGAGGTTTTTTGGGCCACTCTCTTGGACAATTATTTTTGGCTTAATATTTGCGACTATACTAACATTGGTGGTTCTTCCTGTGATGTACTTCATGCTACATAAAGGACAGGAGAAACTAGACCGACTTTTCAAAAAGACTGAAAAGATTGTTACAGAATAGTTTAAGTTTAGGTTTATAGGTTGAAAAAGCGGGCTCATGGGCCCGCTTTTTTTTGTTTAACGATGGATTGCTTAGTATATTTATTTATGTTTTATAAGCAACCATCGATTGAGTTCTTTGGAGTTATTTTTGAAACTCCAATGACGGCATTTACCGATGTGCTTGTGACGGTTGTTTGTTGGTATGCTTATTATCAACTCAGAAAAATCAATGGCGACCCTGTTATAAAAAGATATTTGCTCATCTATTTCGCTAGCATGGGATTTGCAACCTTAGTTGGAGGCATCATGGGGCATGCACTTATTCATTATTTTAATTTATATTTTAAAATTCCAGGTTGGTTTACCAGCATGCTTTCAATTGCCTTTATTGAGCGAGCTTGTATTGTAAAGGCCCGCCCATTCATTAGTAACACCACTGCAACTATTTTTAGCGTTTTAAATATTGTAGAATTACTTACGTTTATGGTTTTAAGTTTTTCTACGCTCAATTTTTTGTTTGTAGAATTTCATACTGCCTATGGCTTTGCGGTCGTCGTCTTTAGTTTCTCCATTTTTTTATATCGAAGAACCAGAAATAGGGGAAATAAACTTTTTATTTTCGCCGTGATTGCGAGTGCTCCTGCAGCTATTTTCTTTATGTCGGGTATTGGGATAGGGCCTTGGTTTAATCATGTCGACATCAGTCACGTATTCATGATGATAAGTGCTTGGTTGTTTTATCAAGGCTCAAAATATATGATAGCAGATAGTCCGTCGACTAATGGTTAATGAGTTCACGGGCACTTGTAAGCGCGGCGTCTGAAGGTCGGTCTCCGGCAATCATTTTTGCTAATTCAAGTACTCTTTCTTCTGATTGTAATTCTTTGATATTGCTATTTGTGCTACTCATACCTGCTTGCTTATACACAAAGAAATGCTTTTGCCCCATCGCAGCTATTTGTGGTAAATGAGTGATGGTAATAACTTGCTGTTTAGCACTCATTTGTTTCATCATCACCCCTAATTGTTTGGCTACTTCACCTGAAACTCCTGTGTCGATTTCATCGAAAATAAAGGTGGGGAGGGAAGTTTTACCAGCCATCATGTATTTAAAAGTAAACATCAAACGGCTGAATTCACCTCCACTGGCTACTTTTTTAAGTTCTTGTGGAGGAATTCCTCTATTAGCACTGAATAATATTGATAGGTGGTCCATGCCGCTGATTCCAGGCGCTGTATCCTCCATAATAATTTCGAGCTTGGCTTCTGGAATACTCAATTGCCCCAACAATTTTTCCCCCTCCGATGTGAATCGTGCTAGAATCTCTTTTCTTGAGGCTGTTAATAATGAACCAACCTCAAGTAGTTGTTGGTAGGCGTGATCGCGTTTTTTCTGGGCTTCGTTTAAATGGTCGTCCAGATGAACAACCGCGTTGACTTTATCGGCCAATTGTTTTTCAAATTCTTTCAGCGCACTCAAATCACTTACCTGATGCTTTTGGCATAGCCGGTAAACATCGCTTAGTAGTTGCTTTACCAACTCGGCGCGTTCAGGATCGTATTCTATTGATTCTTCCTCAGTCTGAACTTCATTTTTCAGATCACTTAATTCAATAAAGAGGCTCTGTGCTCGCTCTGAAAATGATTTAAGTCGATCAGTGAAACCAGCTATTTTGGCTAGTACAGACTTTAATTGTGACACAGAAGTTTCAATTCCAAAATCGTCGCCATCTAAAAGAGTACTTGCCTGGGAAAGGTATAATTTAATTTCCTCAGTATGTTCTAGCAATTCTAATTCTTCTTCTAAAGCGTGCTGATCTAAAAGATGTAACTGCAATTTTTCCAATTCTTCTAATTGAAACAAATTAAATTCATGTTCTTTTCTTAGCTCAGATGCTTGAGATTGAATTGCAACTAATTCCTTATCTAGGGCCTTGAAAAGTTGATATTTTTTGGCGTAATCTAAGCGTAACGAAGAATTCGAAGCCTCTGTATCTATTAACTTAAGTTGAAAATCAGTTTTTGATAGCAGAAGGGTATCGTGTTGTGAATGGATATCTAATAATTGTTCTCCAATTTGCTTTAATGTCTCAAGGAGGACAGGGGTATCATTGATAAAAGCGCGAGATTTTCCAGAAGGGGTTATTTCTCTTCGAATGATGGTCATTTCTGAAAAGTCAAGATCTTCTTGTTCGAAAAGGCTTTCAAGTCCATAACCTTTGATTTGAAAATGTCCTTCTATAATGCATTTTTCTTCGGTGATCAGTAGGCTTCGGGAGTCTGCACGAAATCCTAAAAGTAATCCGACAGCACCCAGCATAATTGATTTTCCGGCGCCTGTTTCACCGGTAACTGTATTCATGCCCGCAGCCAGATTCATCTCCAACTCGTGAATAAGAACATAATTTTTTATAAACAGGCTTTTTAACATATCACAGAAGGATAATTCGGAAGTGCAAAAATAATAGATTTCAATTGAAAATAAGGAGCAATAAATACTTAATTAGTTCAGCTTACCTCATTTCTGTTTTGTAAAAAATCAGATAATTCTTGAAGTTTGATTCGTCCTTCATAAAGTGCTCGACCAACAATAACGGCGAATACACCCATATCATCTAGTTTGCTTACATCATCGATGCTTCTTACGCCACCGCTTGCCAAAACGCAAATACCTGGAAATTTATTGATAATCTCTTGATATAATTCAAAAGAAGGACCAGTCAAACCACCTTCTTTATGGATGTCGGTAGTTTTTACGTATTTTAAACCACGTTCGTAGAAGTATTCAATATGCCCCATCACATTTGTGGTAGTCGGTTTTAACCAACCTCGAATTCTTAGGTTATGATCCTCACAGTCAGCACCCAAAGTAATTTTTTCTCTACCATAAGACATAATCCAACTGGCAAAAAGTTCAGGATTAGTCACCGCAATACTTGCGGCAGTAATATAGGAAGCTCCGTATTCATACGCTTTACTGATGTCCCCGTCTGTATGAATTCCGCCAGAAAAATCTATTTTCAAATCGGTATGTCCCGCAATGGTTTCTAAAATATGGTAATTGACTGGTCGGCCTTTTTCTGCGCCGTCCAAATCAACTAAATGAATTACGCTCACTCCAGCTTGTTCAAATTCGCGCGCCAAATCCACCGGACTTTCAATGTAGGTATGGTCGGCAAGGTAGTTTCCATCGCGCAAGCGTAGTAGTTTGCCGTTCTTAATTGCTACAGAAGGTATAATCTGTATCATTCCTTTAAGGATGTTTAATGATTAAATTACTTTAAATTTCGCGGTTTCGGGCTTGTGTGATTTGAAATATATTAAATTTTTGATAGTTATCACAATTTTAGCCACACTTTAATCTAATTGAGGAACTACAACCGTATTTAAGATATCCTCAAAAGTTTCTCTTCTTCGAATGAGATGAGCTTTACCATTATAAATCAATACTTCTGCCGGCCGTTCTCTACTATTATAATTCGAAGCCATGCTAAATCCATACGCTCCTGCATTTTTCATTACAAGTAAATCCCCTTCCTTCACTTCATGTAATTTTCTGTCTGTTCCGAAAGTATCGGTTTCGCAAATATATCCTACCACCGTATATACTCGTTGAATTCCATTTGGGTTCGAAATGTTAATGATATCGTGATATGCGTCGTACATCATTGGCCGAATCAAATGATTCAATCCAGAGTTCACACCCACAAATGCTGTAGCAGGCGTCGTTTTGATAATATTTGCTTGAACTACAAAAATACCAGATTCACTCACTAGGTATTTTCCAGGTTCAAACCACATTTCTAATTCTCTTCCGTATTGACCACAGAACTCTTTAAATGCTTCAGACAATTTTAAGCCAAGATCATATACGTTAGTGGTAATATCCCCTGCTTTATAGGCAACTTTAAACCCGCTTCCAAAATCAATAAATTCCAAATCATTGAAATCGCGAGATATTCCAAATAAAATATCGGCCATTTTCAAAAATACTTCCGAATCCAAAATGTCAGATCCGGTATGAATATGTAATCCTGCCACTCGTATGCCGTAGGTTTTTACAATTCTGAGGATATGGGGAAGCTGATAAATAGAAATCCCAAATTTAGAATCTAAGTGCCCTGTGCTTATTTTTGCATTTCCCCCAGCCATTATATGAGGATTTAATCGAATGCTACAGGGTACAGTGTCGTGATATTTATTCCCAAATTGCTCTAATATAGAAATATTGTCGATGTTGATTTTTAAGCCAAGTTCTACTCCCTTTACAATTTCGTTAAAAGCGACACAATTTGGAGTAAATAGGATGTCATGAGGTTCAAACCCAGCATCAAGTCCAATACGTGCCTCGTTTAAAGAAACTACATCCAATCCTGATCCTTGCTTTTGTAAAAGCGTAAGGATAGCCGGGTTAGAAAGTGACTTCATCGCGTACTTTATATTAACTTTAATACCAGCAAAGGCGTTTTTAAGTTGATTATATTGCTTTTCAATGCGATTTCCGTCATATATATATAAAGGGGTGCCAAATTCCCTTACAATTTCCTGCACGGGAATATTTTGAATTTGGTATACGTTGTCTTTCAGTTCCATAATTAGCCCAAATATATAAATTAAGTGACTTCTTTTACAGAATTATAAAAGGTTAAAAATTGTTAATTATCCAAAATCAACGATAAAATGAATTATTTTTGAATTGTGAAGAAATTTCAACTTTGGCTGATTATATCATTTATGTCTGTGGCTTTGATAGCCCTGATAAGTTTTCAGATGTATTGGATCAATACAGCCTTGAAAATCAACGAGCGAAGATTTAGAAATAATGTCATTCACTCCATGCAAACGGTCGGTGCTAAATTGGAAAAGTCTGCAATTGCCAAAGGAACCACACAATTTATCAAGCAACATCCTGATGATAGTCTGTGGTTCGATAAAAGGAGGTTTGACTTGCGCCGTCGACGAACTCAAAATTGGAATATTGAAATTATTCAAGAACAAGGAGGGGATACTTCTTCCCTTGTTCCCATACATCGGCTAAAAGTAGCTAATAAAATTAAGCAAGGTCGACCCGATTCTCTGTTAATATTTAGGCGAGAATTCAACAGTGATTCTGTTGCTGCATTTAAAATAATGGATCAGGCCAAAACGGTTGAGAATGTCATGCTTTATTTGAGTAAACCGTCCATTCAGTTTGTGGTAGAACCAGAAATAATCGATAGTATGCTGACATTGGAATTTACTGAAAATGGAATCAACATGGATTATGATTTTGCTGTTTTCAGTCTTCAAGAGGATAGCCTTTTATATGCTAGTGATTCGGTGGCCAATCCTCGCCAATATCACTTTCGTACTAGCTTATCACCAACCGATTTTCTTGGAAATGCCAATTATTTATTGATAAATTTCCCCACTCAGTCTCAATTCTTGTTTAAAGAAATTTGGACGACGCTCCTCAGTTCAATTTTATTACTAGCTATTATCATTTTTTGCTTTGCGTATGCTTTGTACACGATTATCCGGCAAAAGAAACTGTCCGAAATAAAGAATGATTTTATTAATAACATGACTCATGAGTTCAAAACTCCGGTTGCTACTATCGCTTTGGCGAGTGAGGCCCTTCTGGAGCCTTCCGTTAGGTCGGATACCCAAAAGATGGACCGATTTATTGGTATGATTCAGGATGAAAATGATCGGTTAGGTAAGCAAGTCGAAAAGGTATTGCAAACAGCAACACTAGATAAGAAAGACTACCATTTAGTTTTGGAACCAGTGGATATTAAAGAGCTATTGGTAGGGATGTGTGAGCATTTTCAGTTAAAAATTACGGCTTTGAAGGGGAGCCTTTCATGCAAATATGAAGGGGATTATTTTGTAACGGTAGGAGATGAACATCATCTCATCCATGTGGTAAATAACCTGATTGATAATGCTGTTAAATACTCAGACAAAGCTCCTGAAGTTAATATTGTCCTTAAAGAACAACGAGATCTCATAAGATTAACAGTAAAAGATAGTGGTATTGGAATGAAGCGAGAGCATTTAAAGCAAGTGTTCGATAAATTTTATAGGGTTCCAACCGGAAACATCCACAACGTAAAAGGATTCGGTCTTGGGTTAAGTTATGCTCAAACCATCATTAAACTTCATGGGGGTACTATAAGTGTTGAATCTGAATTAGGGAAGGGAACCGAATTTACCATCACTTTACCTAAAAGCAATGAATAAGTTAAAACTTTTAATAGTGGAAGACGACCCCAATCTTGGTCAAATTCTTCAGGAATATTTGGAGATAAAAGGCTTTGATACCCATTTGGCGACGGATGGAGAAATGGGGTTTCAATCTTTCAACAAACAAAATTTTGATCTTTGTTTGTTGGATATCATGATGCCAAAATTAGATGGATTTAGCCTGGCAGAACAAATTCGGGAAACTGATCAACAAATTCCTTTTATTTTTCTTACTGCTAAAAACATGAAAGAAGATACCTTGAAAGGACTTAAACTCGGAGCGGATGATTATATCACCAAGCCTTTTAGTATGGAAGAACTTATGCTTAGGATTCAAGCAGTTTTGAGAAGAACTAGTAATGGAATGGATTCCCAAGACAATGAAATTTATCGGTTTGGAGCCAATATATTTAACTATCAAGAGAGAACTATAGATATCAATGGAAGTAGTAAGCGTTTAACTAGCAAAGAAGCCGACTTACTTCAAATGCTTCTGTTATATAAAAACAAAACCTTGCTGCGTACAGAAGCTTTATTGCGCATTTGGGGCGATGACTCCTATTTTAATTCTAGAAGTATGGATGTTTATATAACTAAACTGCGCAAACTTCTTTCATCCGACTCTTCTGTACAAATAATTACTGAGCATGGAAAAGGTATACGGTTATATTGTGATCAAAATAACCGGTAATTCCCTCCTTTTCTAAACAAGTTTAAGTTGTAAGGTGGAAATCCTTTTCCTTCAAAATAACGTTTTTTCGACGCTTTAAATAAAGATTTTATACTATCAGCAACAGGGCCATCACCGGTCATCCTGCGGTAAAATTCATTGTCATTAACCGAACCGCCGTGCATGCTTTCAATTTGTTTCATGACCTTATTGTAACGATCAGGATAATTGCGAATAAGCCAATCTCTGAATAGGGTTTCAATTGAACCATTTAATCGGATAACGGTGTACCCCGCTGTCGAAGCTCCATGTTCAGCGGATAATCTTAATATTTCGGGAATCTCATGATGATTTAAGCCAGGAATGACCGGAGCAACCATGACACCCACTGGGATATTATTAGAAGCTAATTTTTCGATTACCTCCAATTTCTTTGATGATGAAGCAGTACGAGGCTCCATTACCCTTCTCAATTCTTCGTTTAATGTAGTGATGCTTAAAAATACATGAACAAGTCCATCACTAGCCAATTCTTTAATTATATCAATATCGCGTTCAATCAACGCATTTTTGGTAATGATTCCTACAGGATGTTTGAAGCGATTAAATATTTCCAGTATCTGACGGGTTAGACGATGCGTTTTTTCAATGGGCTGATAGCAGTCGGTGTTTCCTGAAAGAGCAATTGGGTTCACGGTCCATGAGGGATGAAGCAATTGCTTTTCCAAAAGTTGAGGAGCATTTTCTTTAGCAATTAAACGGGTTTCAAAATCGGTGCCAGCCGAAAAACCCCAATATTCATGTGAATTGCGAGCATAACAATAAATACATCCGTGCTCACATCCTTGATAAGGATTCATGGAATACATATGTCCCAAATCAGGGCTGCTTACTTTGTTGATGATAGATCGACTGTTTTCAGTGTATATTTGAGTGGCAACTTTCCCTTCGTGCAACTGTTCATCCAATCCTTCTGTATGCTCAAAAACTAATTCCTGGCGCTTAAAACGATTAACCGTATTCATTTGAGCACCTCTTCCTTTTAAATATTCCGTTTGCATATACAATAATACTAAAAATATTAGTAAATACTAATAAAATTAGTATTTATATTTTTTGAAGGTGAGTGGTGTTGGTTT
>JAHEMU010000382.1 GCA_024643485.1 Cytophagales bacterium | reverse complement strand
TTGAGCAAATGCCTAAACTAGAAGGTAAACGAATGAGTATCTATCTTGCTCCTAAAAAGTAATTGAAATTTAAGAATTGAATTATAATTATATATACAATGCCTAAAGTTAAAACGAAATCAGGAGCTAAGAAACGTTTCAAATTGACTGGAAGTGGTAAAATTAAGCGTAAACATGCTTACAAAAGCCACATTCTAACCAAGAAAGAAACGAAACAAAAAAGAAACCTGACCCACATGACATTGGTTCATCCTTCAGACGAACAAAATGTTAGGGACATGCTACGTATCTGATGTACGTAAGCTGGTAACATGTTAAACCCGGGATGAAGGCTAAAAGTGCAACTGCCGCCTCAAACCAAAAAACAAATTAAGAAATGCCTAGATCGGTAAACAGCGTCGCGTCAAGAGCGAGACGTAAAAAAATGATGAAGAATTCCAAAGGGTACTTTGGAAGACGGAACAATGTATGGACTGTAGCAAAAAATACCATTGAAAAAGGATGGCAATTTGCGTACAGAGATAGAAAAGCAAAGAAAAGAGAGTACAGAGCTCTTTGGATCCAAAGAATTAACGCTGCAGCTAGAATTCACGGTATGAGTTATTCAACTCTTATGGGTGGTTTAAAAGCAGCAAATATCGATATGGATAGAAAAGTTTTGGCTGACTTAGCAATGAATCACCCAGAAGCTTTTGCAGAAATTGTAAACAAAGCAAAGTAATTCATTACTTGTTATAAAATAATAAAAGGCCGTCTCAAGCAATGTTTGGGACGGCCTTCTGCTTTATAGGCTTCCTTAATTCCACTTAAATCTCTCCATTACCCCTTCCCTTTTTCCATCCCGATATTTATAACCCGTTTTTGACGTTTTATCACTTTTTAGACTGCCTTTACCGATATTCACCTTTATCACCTATCCAAAAGTGTATATTTGTGTATGGCTTTAATTAAAAGAAAGCGGCTAAAACTATTGTTTATCTTTACAGGCGTTTTAGTTGCTATTCCGTTATTCTTTTTTCTGATCGTTTATGCTGGCTTTTTTGGGAAAATTCCCAATTCCTCTGAATTAAAAACAGCTAGTTTACTCGAATCTACTACTGTATATGATATCCACAATGAACTGATTGGGAAGTTCTTTACTGAAAACAGAACCTCTGTTGAATATCATCAAATCTCTCCCTTTATCACTGAATTTCTAGTGAAAATTGAAGACAAGCGGTTTTATGACCACAGCGGAATTGATTATTACAGTTTGGCTCGTGTGGCGGTAAAAACTATCCTTCTCAACAACGATGGCTCAGGGGGTGGAAGCACCATTTCTCAACAACTTGCAAAAAATCTTTACCCAAGAAGAGACTTCGGCTTCCTCTACTATCCGGTAAACAAATCCAAAGAGTTTATTATCGCTTCCCGGCTTGAGCGCCTTTATACAAAAGAAGAGATCCTCACGTTATATCTCAATACTGTTTCTTTTGGTCTCGATTTATATGGAATTGAAGCCGCTTCGAATTACTTTTTCGATAAACCAGCAGCCACTGTAAATATGCAAGAAGCGGCTATGTTGGTTGGAATGTTAAAAGCAACCACCTCCTACAATCCAGTAATACATTACGATCGTGCGATTGAAAGACGAAACACGGTCCTTAAACTTTTAGATCTAAACAACACCTTAAAACCCGAACAGGCAGACAGCCTAATCAATACCCCTCTAACTATTTCCTCTTCCAAAAAGAATTCCTCCACGGCTCTTTATTTCCTTGCAGAAGTGAAGCGAGAAACTAGAAAAATTTTACAATCACATCAAAAGGAACAATTACTCAATTTGGAACATTCGGGGTTGAAAATCTATACTACTCTTGATTTAGAAATGCAAAAAATGGCAGAAAAAGCTGTTTTTGATCGCATGAAAAATTTACAAGCTGAATTTCAAAAACAGCTTAACAGTCGATTTTGGGACCAACATAAGGAGCTACTTAACAGAGAACTCCCCTCCTCTTCGACTGATAAAAGCGACAAAAAGATACCAAGAAGAGTATTTAATTACTCCGAAAAAGATTTTGAAGAATTAACTGTACTTGATTCCATCAAGCATCAGCTCAGTTTCCTTCAAGCAGGAATGCTGGCGGCCGACCCTACGAACGGAGAAATAAAAACTTGGGTGGGGGGAATTGATCATCATTTTTTCCCATTCGACCAAATTACTGCCTCCAGACAAGTTGGAAGCACCATTAAACCTTTTATTTATGCCACTGCTTTAGAACAGGGGATATCCCCTTGTGAATATTACGAAACAGAGGCTGTCACTTATGCTTACAAAGATGAAAAATGGACACCAAAAAACTCTTCTCAAATAGAAGATGAAAAGATGACCATGCAAACGGCTATTGAACAATCTGTAAATACCGTTTCAGTGAAAATATTGCAAGACGCAGGGATTTCCACAACTATTGAATATTTGAGAAAAGCCGGGTTAGAAGGTCCAATTCCTGAAGTTCCCTCTATTGCATTAGGCACGCCTGAAATTTCACTGTATGAAATGGTGGAGGCTTATTCCAGTTTGGCAAATGAAGGATGGAGAGTACCTCTTCACTTTATCACAAAAATTGAAGATGCTTCGGGTCATGTTATTTATGAATATAAGCAAGAGGCCAAAACTGAGGTGTTTTCCGAAAATACCGGTAAGGTCATGCGCTATTTTTTAGAAAATGTAGTAAATGAAGGAACAGCCTCCTCATTGAGAACTACCTATCACATTAACAACTCAATAGGAGGAAAAACGGGAACAACACAACAGAGTGCCGACGGTTGGTACATGGGAATATCTCCCCATTTGGTCATCGGCACTCGCGTGGGAGGAGCTTACCTTCAAATTGCCTTTAGCAGCAGTAAGAAAGGTC
>JAHEMU010000381.1 GCA_024643485.1 Cytophagales bacterium | reverse complement strand
GCAATATTGGCTGATAATCTAGCCTCAGAAGCAATTGTTAATAAAGAGGAAGCAATAAGTCAAAAGCTTAGGGCAGAAATAGAGCGAAACAGGGCTCAAACTGAAAAGCAACGGGCTGATAATTTATTAATTCTAGCACAAGAACGTGAATATCAAGCGATTGATGCGAGGGAGCAAGCGGAAAATCAACGACTTATAGCAGAGCGATTTAAAATTCTTGCCAATGCCAGGGCCATAAGTATAAAGGCAACTCAAATTCAAAACCCTGAATTACAGTCATTGCTAGCGCTGCAGGCCTTTCAGTTTAATAAATTGAAAAATGGTTATACTTTTCAATCAGATATTTTTCAAGCGTTGTTAAAAGGCTACAATCAATATATATCCATAAATGATACTGTAAAACCTGCTCATTCTGATTTTATTACTGCGGCAGTGGTATTTGAAGGAAATCATTATTCGATAAGTGAGGATGGTGTAATGATGAAAACAGGAACCCTTCCTTCTAATTTTAATTTTTCCAAAATAGCTGATTTGGACCCAATTCTAACATCATTCGATTTTATTAGTAATTCTTTGATAGTATTTGGTACAAATATGGGAGAGATACTCTATTATTCTCTTGACAATGGAAATGTTGGAAACATTATTCCCACAAATGGAGGTCGTATCATAACTGTTAAATACAGCCCACATCACCAACTTATTTATACCCAGGATATTTTAGGAAATATCTACTCATTCAATATTGATGGTGATATTATTCATCATAAAAAATCGGATTCTGAAATAAGCGTGATGGATATAAGTCAAATGGGAGATAAATTGATTGTAGCAACTTCGGAGGGCCATTTAAAAATTTTAGATCAACAATTAAACTTAGTGAGAGACATTCAATTGCCCGAGGAGAACCAAAAAATCACGGCTATAAAAATTATAAATGAGGAACTATTTGTGTGCGGGACTAAAAATGGAAATTTATTATTGTATCAATTGAATTCGGGAGAACTCAATGCCATACTGTCTTCAAATGAAGCGGTGATTACAAGCTTAGCGTATGAGCCAAACAGCCATTTATTAGCCAGTGGGGCTAGAGATAGGGGTATTTCAATTTGGAATATGGATTTTTTAAATGAATCCCCAATGAAAATTGAAAATTTGGCTGATTGGGTAAACACAGTAACCATTTCAGAGGATGCTAAATATTTAATTTATACACTAAACAATGGGAAAGTACAGATTATACCCATAAGTCAACAAATTCTTGCAAGTGGTCTGTGCGACAAAATTGGACGTTCGCTCACCGAAACTGAGTGGGCAGAATACATAGGTAAAGAAGTAGAATTTAATCCAGTGTGCAATGAATAAATGGAAAATCACGATAGTATTACTGTTTACTTTATTTTTCAAAAATGTGGTTGGCCAGGATTGTTACCAACAAGTGGAAAATATAAAAAGGGCTTATTATAACGGAAATTTTGATGAACTGAACAGTTTTGATAAGGACTGCTTAAAAGGAAATCATTTGAGTAAAAATGAAAAGTCTGAAGTTCTTCGATTATTAATTGATGCAGCCATCATTGAAAATAACCAAAAGGCGGCAACTGAAAATATGCAACTTTTACTTGAAGTAAATCCTGAATTGACAATACGAAGTACAGATCGGGCTGCATTTATTGAGTTATATAATTCATTTAAAATTGATCAAAAAATCAAGTTTAATTTTCAAATAGGTTCAAATCAATCAGATTATCCCATTTTATTCTATCGAAGTATTTCATCCATTACTTCGGAACCCGGAAATTACCAACCAGACAAAGGATTTTCAAGTGGGATAATGGTAGATTATTATCTGAAGGATTTTGCTTCTGTTTTTGCTGGGGTATTGTTTACAAGTACCTCATATGTTGAGCGAGAGGAAATTTTGGATTATCAATTTGTAGAAATAAATGAAACCTATCATCTATTAAATATTCCATTAGGCGTGAAAATTTCAAAGCAAATTAAAGGGTATGAATCGTTTATAGGGGGAGGCGTTTCATTTCAATATTTACAAAAATCATTTGCCGATTTATCTCACTTTCCATTAACAAATGAGTTTGTTAGTGGAATACCTGGAATACCTGAATTTGCTCAAAATTACAATACATCAAGTATAAGAAAAAAATACACAAAAAGTTGGTTGATTTTAGGGGGAGTGTCCAGAAAAATTGGTAATAGTTTGGAAGTAAATATGGTTTACCAATTTGAATACGGTTTGAATAATTTAGTGAATGTGAATAACAGGTATAAGGACGAGGTCTTAATTAACGATTATGCCTACGTATCGGATGATTTTAAAAGAAATATGAGCACCTTTTTTATTGGAATTTCAAAGGTTATATATCGAATTAAAGAATAATAGGATGAAAAAAATACATACTTTATTTCTCATTTTTTGTTTGCTGATTATTTCTTCTTGCATGGAAGAAGTTATCGAATTGGAAGACCATTACATTAAAGTAGTTGGAGGGCCTGCAAATTCAGTATTACTTAAATCAATTATTAATAGCGATGGTGCAACCATCGTGGTTGGGGTACAAGGCATACCGGGATTTGATTTTAGGGTAAATGGAATTACAGGCATGACAATTTCTGATAATTTAGAAGTTAGTGGATGCTACATTGCTGAATTGGATCAACACGGAGATGTTATAAACCATAGAACCTTTCCTATGGAATTCATAGTGACTCAAAATGGTGATACAATTGATACGGAGGATAAAGTTGTTTTTACAGACGTGGTTGAGATGAACGATGGAAGATACTTTGTTATGGGAGGATTACAATATATTGATTTTCAAGGCTTAGCAGTGGATTTTTCCCCATTCTATATAATTTTGAATCACGATTTATCCATTAGTCAAGA
>JAHEMU010000380.1 GCA_024643485.1 Cytophagales bacterium | reverse complement strand
AATGTATTCACCCTGGAAAATTTTAAGCTCATCATGGAGCATACACCAATAGGGGTGGTGATCATTGATAAAAACTTAAAATGGCTATTAACAAATCGTCGCTTCTCTGAAATTACTGGATATACACGCGAAGAATTAAGGGATAAAACCTTTTTAGACATCACCTACCCCGAAGACATCAATTATAATATCAATTTATACGAACAGATGACTTCCGGAAAAGTAGACGAATACACGTATGAAAAAAGATATATTCGGAAAAGCGGACAGATTATTTGGGTTCGGTTAACGGTCGCCGGGGTTCGATTATCGGGTGAATATGAATATATGATCGCCCTGGTACAGGATATCGAACAAAACAAAAAATATCAAAAGGATCTTGAATTCAGAAATAAAGAACTAGATACTCTTTTTTATAAAGTTTCACACGATTTGAAATCTCCCGTTGCTACTCTTCAAGGGTTATGTGGATTACTTCGTGATGAACTTGAATTGAGTAATCATTCGGTGTATATGCATTTAGAAGACACGGTAAAAAAACTAAAAACACAAAATGAGCAACTACTCCAATTGACCCGAGTAACTGAATTCGAAATCAATTTCATCCGTATTTCTTTTAAATCTTTTATTCTTGAAAATTTTGTGAAATTTAACCAGTTAATAAATATTAACATTCAACAGGATATTCAAAGTATTGAGACTGATCCTTCCCTCCTAATGATCGTTTTTAACCACTTATTTGAAAACACGCTTCAATTTGGAAATCAAGAACAACCTGAAGTAAATATTGATTTGAAATCCGACGATCTGACCTACCAAATTTTCTTTGGAGATAATGGTCCTGGAATTGAAAAAACATACGAAGATTCTGTCTTTAATATGTTTTTTAAGGGAACTGAAGTGTCTAGGGGAAGTGGTTTGGGATTATATATATCAAAAAAAGCAATTGAACGCCTAGAGGGTAAAATTGAATTGGTGCATTTTGAAAAACCTGGAAGCACCTTTCTAATCACATTACCTAAAAGCCTATAAACCGTTTTCACATATGTTAACCATCACCAAAAATTTAAGGCAAATGAGGACTTTAACCATGTTGGTATTAGCCTCTTTACTTCTGTTTAATTGTTCTAAACGCGAAGAGAATGAAACGGAATGGAATAACGAGAGCACAAAAACAGTAAGTAGCTATGATGCCTCACAATTTGTCGCTGATAACCGACTTCAAATTATATCGGATCTAAAAGATAGCATTGAATCCATCCTTTTAAATCATGGTCAATCCAGGCATATTCCGGGCGTTTCTTTCGGTATTGTAGTCGATGATTCGTTGGTTTTTACTACCTCCTACGGCCTCACCAATCAGGAAAAATCAATTCAAGCCAGCAGTAAATCTGCCTTTAGAATTGCTTCCATGTCTAAAAGTTTTACCGCTATGTCGATTCTAAAACTACGAGATGAGGGGAAACTACGTTTATCAGATCCAGCAGCCCATTTTATTCCTGAATTAAAAGAAATTGAGTATTTAACCACCGATGCAACACCCATTACTATTGAAAATTTACTTACCATGACCGCCGGGTTTCCTGAGGACAATCCATGGGGTGACCGACAGCTGGATGCGCCTGATGCTGAATTGATTGAAATGGTAAAAAACGGCATCTCCTTTTCAAACATCCCTTCGTTCGAATATGAATATAGCAATTTAGGATACGCGCTTCTTGGCCATATTGTATCTAAAGTATCCGGAATGCCATATCAAGAATATATCACAAAAAACATCTTTATACCTCTTGGAATGACGCATACCTCTTGGGAATATTCAGAAATTCCGGAAAATTTATTGGCTATTGGCTACCGTTGGGAAAATGATCAGTATTTACTTGAACCTATGTTGCACGATGGATCCTACGGGGCAATGGGAGGAATCATTACTACTATCGAGGATTTCAGTAAATACGTTAGTTTTCATCTTTCCGCATGGCCGCCGCGGAATGATGATGAACCATCCAACCTTGTAAAAAGAAGTACAGTAAGAGAAATGCATCGACAAACATTTCCGAGACTAATGCCCAGTTCTACGGATATAAATAATCAGCCATGTCCGTTAATGATTGCTTACGGATATGGATTGCGAACCTCGCGTGATTGCAATCAATTATATAGTGTGGCGCACGGTGGCGCACTTCCTGGTTTTGGGAGCAATTATGTATTTTATCCAGAATATGGTGTGGGTATAATGGCCTTCGGAAACCTAACGTATACAGGGCCATTACCTACTGCCGAGATCGAACGTCTACTTTTTAGTGAACATGGATTAGTCGCCAGAAAATTACCTTTGTCTAATATTCTGAAAAAGAGAAAGGATGAAATATTGAACTTGATTTTTGATTGGGATCAGGCAGAAAGTTCAAGCATTTTTGCTGAAAATTTCTTTTTGGATCGATCATTTGATTATAGAAAAAATGAAATTAATGCTCTTCTCGAGCAAGCTGGAGAAATGCTGGAGGTAACGGAGGTAATCCCACTAAATCAATTGCGAATGGTCATTTCAATGAAATGTAAAAATGGGATTATTAAAACACTCATCACCCTAAACCCCGAGCCTAATCCACTTATACAACAATTATCCTTCCATTTTGAAGCTTTTGAAAACAACTAAATAAGCTATGAAAAGAACCCTTCCATCGACCCTATTTTCGTTGCTACTTATAACGGTCACAACGATGGGGTATGCCCAAGTTGCTAAAGACAGTAAACTATACCGTGAACTAAAAACCATGGACAGTCTGATGTTTGAACGATCCTTTAATGGATGTGATTTAACCTACCTAGAGTCAATTGTCAGTGAGTCGTTAGAATTTATTCACGATTTAGGTGGTATACAAAATAAGCAATCGTTTCTAGAAGCTATG
>JAHEMU010000379.1:1745-2913 GCA_024643485.1 Cytophagales bacterium | reverse complement strand
TTTTAAAGCCACTTTCAGGAGATTGTTGTGTTTTTTGTAGTTATGGCACAGTAAAATGTCCACCCATTCAACAAAACAGTAATTGTTGTCATTAATTTAAGATGATACGTGCCTTCAAAATTTCAGATCGAGAAGCGCTGTGCTCAATATTGAATTTAAATATTCCCACTTTTTTTGACCCATCGGAATTAAACGATTTTAAACATTATATTGATTTCAACAAAGAAGATTATTTCATTTTTGAAGAAGATCAAAAAATATTAGGAGGTGGTGGTATAAACTATTTTCCTGATCGGATGGCAGCAAGAATTTCTTGGGATTTTATCCATCCAGATTATCATGGAAAAGGAATAGGGAAACAACTGCTCCAGCACCGGATTGATTTCATTAAACAGCAAAATAAATTCACTACTATCGAAGTGAGAACTTCTCAATTTGCGACCGAATTTTATGCAAAAACAGGATTTAAACTTATCAAAGTAACAGAAAACTATTGGGCAGAGGGATTTGATTTATATTTAATGCAGTTACCACTTCGAAATCAATAATAATGGGTAAATCAATCGACCAAATCGTTAAATTTTCTTTGTGCGCCTTCATGGTCGTGTCGGTGATTCCAAGATCCCATGCTTTTCAATTGGATTATATAAAAGAAACTGGGGGGGGATTATTATTTCAGCGCAACCATGTAACCCGAATTGAAATCAGCATATCACCCGAAGATCTAGAGGAAATATATGCCAGTCCAGAAATTAAAGAAACCAAAAAAATTACGGCTCTTTTCATTTATAAAAATCGAACAGACACCCTACAAAATATAGGGATTCGCATCAAAGGAAATGCTTCTGTTAACAACCCAAAGAAATCATTCAAGCTAGAATTCAATGAATTTGAAAAAGGAAGAAAATACGAAGGGCTTGAAAAATTAAACCTGAATGCAGATTGGAATGATCCTTCACATATCAGGTCATATTTATCGATTGAGCTGTATTCCCATTTAGGAGTGAACGTGGGCAGGGCAGGATTTGCTGATTTGTATTTTAATGGCAAATTTTATGGTCTTTACACCCTAAATGAACAAGTGGATGAAGAATTCACCAAACGGGTTTTAAAGTCAGGGAAGGGCAATCTGTATAAAGGATTCACCGTTGCTGATCTTTCCTACATA
>JAHEMU010000379.1:0-1698 GCA_024643485.1 Cytophagales bacterium | reverse complement strand
CGATCCGTATAGCTATCATCCAAGTGATTCTTCAATTTATAAGTATGAGCTAAAAACCAATAAAAAAGAATACGATTACTCCGGACTGGCGGAACTGATCGATATAATAAACAATACTTCCGAAACTGAATTTGAAAATAAAATCAATAGCCGCTTTAATATGGAAGCGTTTATTAAGGCCATGGCGGTAACGGTAGCCATTGGCAATTGGGACAGTTATTTGGGATCTTCCAATAATTACTACCTATACGACGATCCAAAATCAGGGAAATTTGAATTTATTCCTTACGATTTCGATAATACCTTTGGTATTGACTGGATTGGCTACGACTGGGCACATACCAGTCTATATGATTGGCGAAATTTCACCGATCATTATCTATATTCAGATACTACGATTTATGGAGGCGATGAATTGGTGAAATTTCAACTAAATCTTAATTCCTATATCAAAAATAGCATCCATTCTCCACTTTATGGGAAAATGGTAACTAATCCTAAATTTAGAAATCAATACTCCTACCAGGTTTATGAAATTTACACCTATATGAGTGGATCAAATTTCAGCCATATGATAGATGAATTGATAGCGCTTTTAAAGCCATCCCTGCAAAAAGATTCCCTAGATAATTTTTCCTGGAATGAAATTGAAACCTCACTTAACGAATCCATCGATTCCAAAATAGATTTTTTAGAAACCCATTTTAATTCCCTTCCCTATGGTCTCAAAGAATTTATTGACCTATCTTTAAAAAACATATCCTCCCAAATTGAGCAATTTAGTGAGCTATCACCGGTTGAAAAACCAACACAAAAGAGGAATTTGTTTCGAAAATTATTCCGCTCATCCCACTAAAAAAATTGATTCCATTTGACCAATGTCGTTTTGAAAATCCTCATTTTTGTAAGTATATTTATCCACCAAACTCTGTGATTTTATGAATGACGTACTTTCATTTGGATTACTCTCTTTTACTTCCTTTTTCACTCTGATTAATCCATTGGGAACCATGCCGATTTTCATTACAATGACATCGGATCTCGACCAACAACACAGGACTAACACAGCAAAAAAAGCTTCAATCGTCGCATTTATCACGATCGTTATTTTTGCCTTCTCCGGACAATTATTGTTTAATTTTTTTGGTATTTCTGTCAATAGTTTTCGAGTGGTGGGAGGGGTAATCTTCTTCTTAATGGGAATGGATATGCTTCAAGCTCGATTGGGAAAAGTGAAAGTAAAAGACTCTGAAATTAAGACCTATGTGAATGACATTTCCATTACTCCATTGGCTATACCGATGATTTGCGGACCCGGTTCCATGACCAATGCCATTGTATTAATGCAGGATGCTGATTCATTCGAAAAAAAGGCCATCATGCTGTTTTCAGTTTTTATTGTGATGCTACTCACCTATTTCATCCTATACAGCTCATCAAAAATTATCAAAGTATTAGGAGAAACCGGGGTAAACGTAATGATGCGTTTGATGGGATTAATCGTGATGGTCATTGCTGTTGAATTCTTTTTTAGTGGTTTAAAACCTTTGATTATAGATATCATTAGAAGTGTATAAAAACCAACTTTGATGTGAAAAAATGGGATAACGTAGAGGATTACATTCAGAGTTTCGCTTCTCCGGTTAAAGAATTGTTGGAAGAGATGCGCGCAATCATTCTTGATGCAGTTCCAGACAG
>JAHEMU010000056.1:3980-10845 GCA_024643485.1 Cytophagales bacterium | reverse complement strand
GAAAAATGAGGGCGAAAGATCATTTGCTTCCTTTAACTATTTAAAGCAACAATATCGTCCTGATGTATTGTTGGAAGTTTTTTCCGGTAATACTGGTGGTGGGTCAACGGAAATGTATTCGGGTTTTAAAGTAGGGTTTGGTGTTCCAATAAGTATGCGATCAAATCGTGCCAAGCTGGCTGCTGAAAAATTACAAATAGGAATTCGTGAAGAACAAATGAAGAGCTATTCGAATGCTATTTTAGCTGTTTATAAGGGGAAATTAATGGAGTTAATTCCATTGAAACAACAACTCGAATACTTCGATAGAGAGGGAGAGGAGCTCTCACGCCGACTAATACTTCATGCAACAGCTGCTTTTAGTGCCGGGGAAATTGATTTTTTAAAATACGTTCAGATTTTGGAGAGTGCAAAAAAGATGGAGGTAGACTACCTTACCTCGTTAATGAAGTACAATTTATTAGTGATAGAATTAAATAATATATTATTATAATGAATAAAATTAATAATTATATAAATAGAATAATTAATAAAATATATATTATTATATTAATTCTATTTTCATTTTCATGTGGTGAAAACGCCAATCAGGTTGCGGAAGAAAATGATTCAAGTGCTGAATTAGTGATTGGTACTGATCAAATAAGCGTGAGTACAACTCAATTTGCATCGGCTGAAATGCAACTTGGACAGTTATCGAAACAAGAATTTTATCGCTCCATTAAAACCAATGGAATGTTTGAAGTGCCGCCTGAAAACAGGTCTTCGGTGAGCACATATTTTGGTGGGTTTGTAAAGGACATCCGGTTATTACCAGGTATGACGGTGAGGAAAGGGCAGCTTTTATTTACACTAGAAAATCCTGAATATCTGGAAATTCAACGAAATTTCTTAGAAGTGAAAGGAACGTTATCCTATTTGAAATCTGATTATGAACGACAAAAAACGCTTTCTGATCAAAATGTAACCGCGAAAAAGGATTTTCTAAAAGCAGAGGCAGACTACACTGTTGCGTCAGTAAATTATGCGACACTGAAAGAAAAATTGCGGTTAATGAATATACCATCGGAGCAATTAAATCAGGATAATTTACGATCAACTATTTCTATATATGCACCTCAAGGGGGAAATATTACCGCTGTCGAAATTAGAAAAGGCATGTATCTTACCCCTACTGATGTTGCCATAACCATCACAGATAATGATCATTTACATCTGGAATTGGCTGTTTTTGAATCTGAATTGAAAAACTTAGCTGTTGGACAAAAAATAGTATTTAATGTTCAGAACGATAACGGTAATAAATATGAAGCAAAGATATTCTTAGTAAACAGGAATATAGATACCGAAAAACGAACGGTTGAAGTACACGGCGATTTGGTCAATGAAAAGGAAATTGAATCTTTCGCTGTAGGAATGTATGTTGAAGCTGAAATATATACAGATTTGGATACAAGTTGGGCGATTCCTATCGATGCCGTTGTGTCAAAAGGGGGAAGTCATTATCTATACGAGTTAGTTTCCGAAGAGAATAGCCAGTATTTATTTAAACCACTTAAGGTGGAAATTGGTCGAACGACCAAGGAGTATATTGAAATATCAGGTATTGAAAACGGGTGGGAATCTAAAAAAATTCTTGTAAATGGGCTTTTTCAGGTTCTAAAAGAATAACCATTTATACCATTTGCTGCTCTTTTATCAATCATTACAGCTTTTCTTAATAAAGTTGAAACTTTAATATGAGTTGATTCGTCCCTAATAAGACAAAAACTCAAACTCCGCCACATGAAAACTTATTTTACAGGAATCCTAATGGTTTCCACTTTGCTCGCTTTTTCTCAAAATCTTGAAAAAAAGATTTTTACCACTCTAAAAACTTCGAAATCTCTCCTAATTGATGGGGATTTAAATGATGAGGCTTGGTTAGCAGGTGAATGGGCAGGTGATTTTACCCAACACGAGCCCCACGATGGTGCCAAACCATCTCAAAAAACAGAATTCAAGGTTTTGTACGACGACGCGTTTATTTATGTTGCCATCAAGGCATATGATACACGACCTGATAGTATTGAATATCGAATGACCCGAAGGGACGATTCAGATGGTGACCTAGTAGGTATTTCCTTTGATTCCTACCATGATTTGCGAACGGCTTTTACTTTTATTGTCAGCGCCGCAGGAGTGAAAAGTGATATGTTACTATCCAATGATGGTTCTCAAGAGGATGCGAGTTGGGACCCTATATGGCAAGTTAAAACACAGAAATATCTTTGGGGATGGGCTGCGGAAATGAAAATTCCTTTTACGCAACTTCGATTTGAAAAAAACTCATCCGACGTATGGGGAGTAGAAGTGTTACGAAGGCTATTCAGAAATGATGAAATGAATTTTTGGCAACATATACCTCGAAATTCATCAGGAATAGTGCATATGTTTGGTGAATTGGCAGGCCTAGAAGCTATACAGCCAAAGAAAATAATGGATTTGACACCATATACAGTAACTAGTTTCGAGCATTATGAAAAACAAGAGGGAAATCCTTTTTTAGATGGACGTGATTTTGGGGCGAGTTTTGGTTTGGACGGCAAAATGGGAATTACCAATAATATTACACTAGATTTCACCATTAACCCTGATTTTGGACAGGTTGAGGCAGATCCATCTCAAGTAAATTTAACGGCATATGAAGCGTATTTTGAAGAGCGCCGGCCGTTTTTCGTTGAGGGTAAAAATATCACTAGTTTAAATCTTGGTTTAGGCGATGGCGATATTGGAAATGATAATTTATTTTATTCCAGAAGGATTGGTAAACAACCGTCAGGATCTGTTTCTCTCGAAAATGGTGAATATTATAAATCACCGCGGAATGTGAGGATTTTAGGCGCGGCAAAAATAACAGGCAAAACGAAAAACGGTTTATCAGTAGGGTTTTTGGAAACGATTACACCAAGGACTTATGCTACCATTGACAGCGCCGGAGTACTTACCAAGCAACAGATTGAGCCTTTTACCAATTACTTCGTGGGTCGGGTTCAAAAGGATATAAACGAAGGAAACACAGTAATTGGAGGTATGGTGACTCATACCTATAGGGATTTATCTTCCATCGATAATATTGAAGATACCAATCTAAACTATCTTCACAAATCAGCTTTAACAGGAGGAATCGATTTTACTCAATTTTTCAAAGATAAAAATTATGCACTGATTGTAAGTACTGCATTTAGTGATGTTCAAGGGTCAAAAGAAGCTATTGAAGCTACACAATTATCAGCCAGACATTTTTTCCAGCGTTCAGATGCTAACCATGTTACCTTCGATCCAAACAGAACTTCATTGTCGGGTACCGGAGGAAAAATGGAATTGGGAAAATTCGGAGGTAATTGGAATTTTATGCTATTCTCTAGCTTTAAGTCACCTGGGTTTGAAATTAACGATTTAGGTTTCACTCAAGCCTCTGATCAAGTGATTTATGGATTTTGGACTGGATATAAATTTATTACTCCTAAAGCATTTTATCGATCTATTCGTGTCAATTTGAATGGTTGGGGAGGATCTGATTTTGCATTAAATGCTGCGGGAAACGGCGGGAATATAAATATCAACACACAATTCAAAAACTATTGGAATGGTTCTATTGGTGTAAATACTAATACCTCAGCGGAGTCTACCACTTTACTTCGTGGCGGTCCGAATATGATTTTGCCAGGACGTACAGGATTCTTCGCATTTGTGGGCACTGATAATCGTAAAAAGTTGTCTTTTAATGTAAATACGAATATCAATCGTGGTGGTGAGGGGTATCTGAAAAATATGTCGGTTTCAGGGACAGTTAATTATCGTCCATTGCAAAACCTGCAAATCTCATTCGAACCGTCAAGATACACTTCGATCAATCAGCTGCAATATGTTTCTGAGCGTCAAAATGAAGGGGGTAAAAGTAGCTTTATCATGTCGGAAATTGATCAAGAAGTGTGGAGTTTTTCATTGAGGTTTAATTACAGCATCACACCTGATATGACTATTCAATATTGGGGACAACCATTTTTTGCGAAGGCCGACTATTCAAACTTTAAAGTAATCGACCAACCCAAAGCCACTGCTTATGCCGACCGTTTTCATGTTTTCAATGCCCAGGAAATTCAGTTGATAAATGGCACCTATGAAGTGGATGAAAATAACAATGGCAACGTTGACTATACCTTCCAAAATCCTGATTTTACCTTCGATGAATTCTTGTCTAATTTGGTTTTTAGATGGGAATTTATCCCTGGATCTTCAGTGTATTTAGTTTGGTCGCAATCTAGAAACGCGTATTTACCAAATGCTGGAACAGAGTTAGCTTCGAATTTTGATGATTTATTTTCAAATACTAAACCTACCAATGTGTTTTTGATGAAGTTTTCGTATAGAATTGGGTTGCATTGAAGGGAAAGGGAGAGGGAGAAACAGTAACAGGAAGAGAAAGAGAAAGAGAAAGAGAAAGAGGGAGAAGGCGAGGCTTGATTAATGCGATCATTGTAAAAATAGCTTCGCCCTGTATTCTTGTTCTGTCATTAATAATTTATAATAAAGCTCAATCGTCTTTAATTGTGAATCTATCAATGATTTTTCTCGACTGTTAATCATAAAAACGGAGCTTTCGCCAATATTGAAAAGGGTTGTTTCCGAATCAAACATGATTTGATAATTTTTCACCACTTGTTTGGACAGATCGAATTGATAGGTCAAACTTTCAATGGCAGTATTAAGCGCTTTTGTATCGTTGATAATTGAAGCTTTTTTCAATTCTTGATTAGCGGATATTCCTTTCATTTTAATTTCAGCTAATTTTATATCAGCACGTTCTTTTCTTAAAAGAATAGGGTAGGACAGTGAAGCGCCCCATTTGTAATTATTTAAGTTTGGCATTTGAAAGGCAGAATTTCCCACGGGCTCATTTAAAAATTGATATTTAAGATCCAGTGATGGCTTTAGAGCTTCTTTTTTTAATTGATAGTCTATTTGCTGACTTTCCCTTTTGATGTCATATAGCAATATTTCAGGATGATTTTCAACCAATGAATCATTGAGCAATACTCTTTCGATTTTTATGGTCATTTCCACCTCTGGATTCACCGAAGGATCCAATTCCAAAGGGATTAAGCCTTCCTGCCATAGATAAACATTCAATTTTTGTCGAGCATATTGATATTCCATTTCCGAATCAAAATAGCTTATTTTTCTATTTTGTATGACAATTTTGGCTTCTACCGAGTCAATGCCAGGTTGTTCGCCAATTTTTATATTTTCCAAAATGGATTGATATCGGAGTTCTGCATTGGTGATGGCATTTTTGTAAACTTCTAATTTTAGGAATGCAGATTTCCACTTCCAATAGGCATTTGATGCATTTAATATAAGTTGGTTAAGCATCATTTGCTGTTCTAAAAATGAACCGTTAACATAGATTTTTGCTTGCTTTAATTCTGCTCTTCTTTCATCTATAAACAACCCTTTTCCGACAGTAACGGCAATTCCTGCTTGAATCAGACCGTTAGTAGGTGTTGCTATTTCCGGATTGATATAGGCCCCTTCGTTATTTTCATAACCGGCTAAAACAGTCATTCCATACCAAGTTGGAATTTTAAGTTTTGAATTAAAATGACTGTAGTAATTTTTTTCATTGAAATATTTTTGGTCCAGATCTGCTTCTAATTTTGGGTCGAACGCCCCTCTAGCTTTTTGTAAATAAGCTTCCCCCATTTCAATTTGCAATTCAGATTGATACGCGATTGGGTGCTGCTTTTTTACTATTTCAATATACTCAGAATAGGACAATATAAGATCGTTTTCTTGCGCTTGTACGAAAGACGTGCTAATAACTAATATCAAGAATAATAATATATTTCTCATGGATTATTTCTTAGGTTTTTCAGCAGTCGGTTGGTTGTAAAATTCCGGAGGGAAACCATTGATATTTCGCCATAACTCATACCATATAGATACATTTTCAAGCATAATCATGTTAGAAGTACCGCCTCCAAATCGAAGAGCATCTGGCCAGGGGTAATTGGTTGAATCTTCACGAACTAATACACGGTATTTTCCATTTTCACTGATAAACTGATCAATTGCGTAAACGGTGCCCTCATAAGTTCCGTAACTAGCATTTGGCCATCCAGAAAAGACCACAGCCGGCCACCCATCGAACTGTATTTGCACTTTTCTGCCCGATGCTAAAAGAGGTAAATCAAGTGGTTTAACATACAATTGAACGGCCAATTGATATTCTTTCGGCATAATGCTCACTAGGGGGCTTCCTTCTTTAACGGTTTCACCAATTCCTGAGTAAAAAGTTTTAGTTATATAGCCGTCTTGAGGTGCTAGAATAAAATACATCCCTCGACGAATGGAATAATTGGAATATTGATTTTGTAATTTACTCACGGAGGTCTCTGCTTCTAATTGACTGCTTAATGAAGTATATATCTCCGAATTAATTTTTGTAGAATAACTTTCGTAGTCACTTAAAATATTGGCCGCCTCTATTTGAAGGTTGATGAAGTCGTTTTTGGAATTCATCCACTTATTTTTTGCCGCAATTAAGTACGCATTGGTTTCCTGCATTTTCAAATTTCTCTTTTCTAAATCAGTCAAAGATTTAAGCCCCATTTTGTACAGACTATCTAATCGGTTATACTGGTTCACTGCAATTTCATAATCTGCTTTTGAGGAGAGATATTGAATGCTGTCGTTTTGAATTTTTAGGAGTGTTTGTTGAAGTTTAATTTTATTCTGCTCCAATTTTTGGTCACGTTGATCTTTAAGAACTGATAATTGTTCTTTTTGAGTCTCAATTTTATCCTGATATGAAGTGGATTTG
>JAHEMU010000056.1:0-3970 GCA_024643485.1 Cytophagales bacterium | reverse complement strand
TCAGGGTCTAAATAATCATTTTTAATTTCAGAAACATGAGCGATGGTGTCTCCTTTATTAACAAATTGACCTTCTTGTACATACCATTTTTCAATTTTACCGTCTATAGCTGAATTAATCGTTTGCGGCTTTTGGTTCGGTTTTATCGTGGTTACATTACCTGAAGAACGGATGTTCTGTGTCCACGGTAAAAACATGGTTACCAAAAAGATAATAGAACATATCCTAAGTACCTTCACAAGTACACGGGAGCTTATTTTATTTTCAACTTTTTGAAGAGTATGGTACTTTTCAATGTTAATCCGCTCTTTTATACTATTTGATGAAATGTTTAACATATGCTATTTTTTAATTGTGATTTTTTTGTTTTCAATCTCAATTATTCGATCAGTTTTTTGAGTGAGATAGGTGTCTTGTGAAGCGATAAAAAGCGTCCAAGGTTGCTGGGTAATAAAATCGAAAATCTTCTTTCTTTCTTCTGTGGCGATTGAACTAAAAGTATCTTTAATAAGAAGTACTTTCGGTTTATCCGCAATACTTCTGGCCAAAAGTAGCTTATCGATGATTCCTTGGGAAAATTGTTTTCCTTGTGGATCTATGATGGTGTTATACCCTTGAGGTAATTTCTTCAAAAACTCCTCTAATCCGAGGTGTTTAAATGTCCATTTTACATTTTCTAAGGATACACCAACTCTTCCCATGGAGATATTTTCGTATAGGGTACCTTCAAATAATAGTTCTTCCATCAAGCAATCACCAATATTTGATCGCAGTGATTGCATATTTAAATTACCCATAGGCATTCCATTGTATGCGATATACCCTTTTTGAAATTGGTATAAACCCGCTAGAAGAAATAGGAAAGTAGATTTCCCAGAGTCGTTTTTACCAACAATTAAGACCTTTTCGCCTGATTTCACATGAAGGGATAAATCTTCAAAGATGGAATTAGTTGAATGAGGATATGAGAAACTTAAATTTGATATTTCAATGTCAAAACCTGTTGATACGTCATCTGGTAAATCAATGCCATCTGTTGATTCCAATTCAAGATCAGTCACCTGACCGATTTTCTCCAATGAGGTGAGTACATCGTAGATGGTTTCCAGACTCAAAATGAGTTTTTCTACGGAATTCATGATCAATAAAATGATAATTTCCGATGCAACAAATTGACCGATGTTCATTTGTTGGTCCATAACCAAAATACTTCCTACGATAAGTAAACCAGCTCCAACGATCACTTTGAAAACGATCATATAAATATATTGCTGCACTAAAATATTAAAGTGATTTTCTCTAGCGTCAATATACTCACCGGTGGTTTCATCGGCTTTAAGAATAGGCAAATCGGTGTTCCCTGCCAATTTTAAAGAAACGTGTGTTCGTGCAATTTCTTCCAGCCAATGGGCAACATGGTATTTATGCTTTGATTCTTTTAAACTGGTTATAAGTCCTCTTTTTGCCGTATACCGGAAAATGACAAAAAGCAAAAGGATTAAAATCACACTAAAAAAGATAAAGAATGGGTGATATAATGATAGGAGAATAAGACCGAAAACTACTTGAATAGAAGCTGTTGAAAAGTCTATGATAATTTTAGACAATCCTTTTTGGACCGACACGACATCAAAAAAGCGATTCATTAATTCCGGAGCATAATGTTTGTATAATGCCTCCAATTTTATTCTAGGAATTCGATATGCAAATTCAAACGCCGCCCTACTGAATATTTTCTGTTGTAAATTTTCGGTTATTCTCAATTGACTAATCTGTAAATAACCTGAGAATGCAATACCTCCAATAACAAATAAAACGAGGATGAACCAAGACATGTTCATTTGTCCACCTTGAATTAAATTGATAATCGCTTGTATTCCCAAGGGCAGAGAAAGGTTAACTAGACCATTGAAAATGGCATAGACATACACATTTCTGATTTCCGTTTTATCGGGCTTTAAAAGTGACCAAAAACGCTCCATTGGAGACTTTGTGGAATTACTTTCCATGGTATATAAGGGATTTTGTCGTCAATTGAATGATTGTAATTTGGATACTTAACATGGTTGTATCGATTTATTTACTAATTCTAAATAAAAGGAAACTATTGAATCTTCCCCGTCGATGGTATCCGTTAGTCGGGGTAGATGTTTTGAAAAAAAACGTTGATGGTGTGCACCTTCTATTACCGTAGAAACCAACATGTGAGGATATTTATAGGTCGGATTAATTTCCAATACAATATCGCTAATTCTCTGGGTTAAATCCTTATAAGGCTTGAAAATGCCATCCGAATTGTCCTTGTCCACATTTTTATTTAAATAAATTTTTGAAGATTCGGTGATGACAATCCGACTTAATTTAATTTCATTAATATGTGTATGCGTTGAATCTTCTTCAACCTCTTCAGACAAAAGGATAACGGCTCTTTTTAATTTTTCATTGGGATCATCAATGTTGGTAATTCGAAAAAGTAAACGATATTCAATCCACGCATAATACCAGAAAATAAGGTAGGCGAGTAGTTTGTATTTATTCTCAAAATAGCGATAAATGGATGCCTCGGTGGATTTTATTTCGATGGAAAGTTTTTTAAATGTAAAATTTTCGAACCCAATTTCGTCGATTAAATTAACCGACTCCATGATAATGGATTGACCCAATTTGCTTGATTCTGGGTTTTTTAAGTACACCTTTTCACTGATTGAAAGGCTTATGTTTTGAAGTAAAGTGTTCAATGTATTAATGGTTACTTACAGAATTAATAGTATAACTATCATTTTGGTAAAAAAGTTTCGATGAAATGAAAATTATTTTTGATTAGGGTAGGGGGGATTAAAAAGAGAAGGATAGAATATTGCTTTTCATTTTATATGAATAAACTATTTAGATAAATTGCTTAAGCTAAAATCGGTATTTTTTAAAATAATAGAATAAACACAATTTTCAGGTGATGACACACGAAAGGTCAACGTACTATCAACACAAACAGTCAAGAAGTTTTCTAGCCTCTATTATTCCAATGGTGATGAAGCTTATGGCAATGAAACATAGGATAGGGAGAGATCTCAAGCGAGCATATCACAACCAGGCGGAAATGCCAAGTTCGTTTAAAAGAAAGTTTATTGTTAAATCCCATGAAATAGATCGCCACATCATTTGGACGATTAGCCCAAAATCAAATTCCACCGACCAAGTGGTGCTATACCTTCACGGAGGGGCGTATCTGTACGGATTAAGCGGTGAATATTGGACTATGATTGAAGAAATGATCCATCATACCAAAGCAACGTACATCATTCCTGACTATCCCCTTGTGCCTGAGTTTACTGCTACAGATGTACACGGATTTGTACAAAAAGTTTATGATTGGGTTGCTGAGAGTCGGGATGTTTCAAAAATCACTTTTCTTGGTGATTCTGCAGGGGCCGGATTGGTTTTAGGATTTACCCACACCCTGATGATTGAGCGCAAAAAGCTTCCTAAGCAAGTAATAGCATTATCACCCTGGTTGGATGTCAGCTTAGATAATCCTGATATCGCAGAAATTGAAAATAAAGACCCATTGCTTAGTTCGAAAGGATTGAAGTTAGTGGGAAAAGCTTATGCTGGTGAATGGAATACCAAAGACCCGCGAATAAGTCCTATTTATGGTAATTTTAAAGGTTTTCCGCCGATAACTGTTTTTATAAGTACCTACGATATCTTGTATGCTGATGTTGAAAAATGGAGAAATCAAATTTCAGATCATGATATTCAGATCAGTTTTAATGTATATCCAAAATTATTCCATGACTGGCTTATTGTACCAATTCTGAAGGAGTCTCAATTAGTATTGAAGAGATTAGGTGAGCTCATTAGTGAATAATGATATTTAGGTAAGAATAACAGATTGATTCAGAATCAGAAAAAGCATCCTTGCCCTCACACTCTTTCTATTTTGGCTTTTGTACCAAAGGTAGGTGCCAAT
>JAHEMU010000055.1 GCA_024643485.1 Cytophagales bacterium | reverse complement strand
CCTTTAAAGGTGCCATTTTCATCGTAACCTGCGTACACCAAGTGTTGGTCTTTTATTTCACCTTCCAAGATACTGAACGTGTTATTTGAGTTTAACTGAAAAGCTTTCGTTGATGATATGCCAGGTAATACTTTAAAAATAGCTTGTTCTAGCGCTTCAGCTTTTAATTGTTTTATTCGCGGCATCGTACCTTCGTACATAAGTACAATCAGAAGAGCACAAACAATTCCAATACCAACCATCGCGCGCAACATTTTAAAACTGCCGGTATCTGGATTCTTCAATTTAGTGGTGTCTTCGCTCATGATTTAACTTTTTCTTTAACCGTTCCATAAACTCGGGTCTTAACTAATTTATCAATTTGCGGACTTAATGCATTGGCTAACAAAATAGCATACATCACACCTTCTGGTAATCCTCCCCAAACTCTGATAATGACCACTAATACTCCTATAAATACACTATAAATGATTACTCCCAATGAAGTAATGGGTGAACCGACCATATCTGAAGCCATAAAAAAGGCACCAAGCATCAAACCGCCAGAAAATAACATAAAAGTAGGAGGTGGGTATAATTGATCGTTTATCAAGAATAATATTCCACTAAAAAGAAATACCGTTAACAAAAGTGTAAAGGGTATTCTCCAATTCATCATATTTCTAGATATTAGATAAATTCCACCCAAAGCGATAAATATGGCACTTGTTTCGCCGGTTGATCCTGGTATGTTTCCAAAAATCAAATCAAAATTTGAAGCAAACACGTGATCGAATTTAAACGCTGAAAGGGGAGTAGCTCCAGAAATGCCATCGAAAACAGGTTCCATAAAGGGAAGAGTAAGCACAGAAGAAGAAACCTCTTGAAATCGAGTTGGGGAAAAGCTGGGAAACCATGTAGTAATAGCAACAGGAAAGGCTGCTTGTAATACAGCTCTTCCGACCAAAGCAGGATTAAAAACATTATTTCCAAGTCCACCAAAGACAAATTTACCTAATGCAATGGCAATCATTCCACCAAAAAACACCATCCATAAAGGAAAGGCAGGTGGTAGAATTAACCCTAACAAAACCCCTGTAATAACTGCACTCCAATCAGAAATCGTTGATTTTTTACTTGAAATATAACAAAGAATATGTTCAGAAATCACACATGATATCACTGCTGTCAGTACTATTAATAATGCATTAATTCCAAATGAATAGATTGAAAATAAGACTGCAGGCATGAGGGCTAACACTACATTCTTCATGATAGTATTGGTGCTAACTCCTTTTTTTAAGTGAGGTGATGTACTGATATGTAGTGTTTTATTTAACATATTATGCTGATTGCTTGTCAGTTTTTCTTTTTCTAACAATTGTTTTAGATAGTCTAAAATATTGCACCAATGGAATATTAGATGGACATACATAGGAGCATGATCCACATTCGAAACAATCCATTAAGTGATGATTAGAAGCCATTTCGTCATACGCTTCAAACTTAGCCAATATCCCTAATTTTGAAGGATTTAGAAGAATTGGACAGGCGTCGACACAAGCTCCACATTTTATGCAAGGGTATATTGTTTCTTCCTTTTTAGCTTCTTTATCCGTAAAAACTACAATTCCTGATGTCCCTTTAACAATCGAGATATCCAAATTTGAAACAGCGACACCCATCATCGGGCCTCCCATATATACTTCAGAGATATTTTCTTCAACTCCTACTTCTTCCAAGACATATCGCAAGGGGGTACCAATTGGAATTAGATAATTCCCCTTTTTCTTTACCGCTGGTCCTGTAATGGTTACAACGCGCTCTTGAATGCCTCTTCCATGTGGTAATAAACGTCCAATTTCTGCTGTTGTCGCTACGTTTACTACGACAGATTGAACGTCAATTGGTAATCCTCCAGAAGGCACTTCTTTCCCTAGAAGCGAAGTAATTAACATTTTCTCAGCTCCTTGAGGATATTTTACAGGGACTACTTTAATTTCAACTTGTAGATCTTCGGGCTTTTTAGATATTAGAAAATCTGCTGCATCTTGTTTATTTGCTTCTATTCCAATAATTACTTTTTTTGCCTGTGTAGCTCTAATAAGGTACCTAATTCCCATAAAAATATCTTCCGCCTGCTCCAACATCACACGATGGTCTGTTGTTAAGAAGGGTTCACATTCAATTCCATTGATAATCAAATACTCACATTGTTTACCTTCAGGCACTTTCAACTTTACATGTGTTGGAAATGCCGCCCCACCTAACCCAACGATACCGGCATCTTGAATACCTTTTAGAATTTCCTCTTGAGTCGAATTTTCTAAATCAATAGGGGAGCCTTCTAGAACTTCTTGTGTGGAGAATGGAAAAGCTTCCACGAAAATACCTTGTGTCATTTTGCCCGAAATTGTAGGCACATTTGTTATTTTTCGGACTATTCCGGAAACGGGTGAATGAAGAGGTACCGACATATAACCATTTGCTTTTGCAAGTAATTGACCACGTGATACTTCCATTCCTTCACGCACAATTATTTCGGAAGGAGCACCAATGTGCTGACTAATGGGCAGAATGACCACCGGAGCAAAGGGAAACTGTCGAATGGGAAGCTGGTTAGTTTCGTCTTTGTGCTCCGGTGGATGTATTCCGTGTTTAAAGCTATTTTTATTAAAATTTAACACTTTATTAATTATACTTTTCAGCACGTTTAACCCATTTTTCTAAATCCTTTTCTGAAGGGTCGGAGGGTGTGCCTGGATGAATCACCCTTGCTGTACATTTTTCAGCCGCTTTAACTAAGTCTTGATAGGGCCCACCTACAGGATCCTTGATAAACGCCTTTTTGTCATTATTATAGGCGAATATTTTGGAATTGATTTTAGTACATTCATCACAAGAGGTACATTCTTCCGTTTCTAACCAAGGTGAGATGGCTGAACCATTTGACTCAGTTTTGACTTTTTCAGTTGCCAGTTCTGAACCGTTGGATGACTTAGCATCATCTCCTAGTACCAAATCTACCATACCGGAACCGTCACCTCCTGCGAGTTTCATAAGACCTTGAGCAATTTTCCCTACAACTTCAGCTCTTACTTTACTTTCGATATCAACCACTTCCACTTTTTCTTTCTCTGGTTCAATACCAGCTAATCCGCGTAGCATGATCCAGAAATCACGTCTTTCTTCACACGATTCTACAATTGGTTTCGCCACTAAAACACGGCTCAATAACTGTTTGCGATCCACCGCCCAAATGAATGGGAATTTACCTTCTCGTTCTTCTTTACTCATTTCAAGGAATTCAGAAAGAATCACCATATTTTCATTCCAGCTATCTCTAGGTACTTTTCTGAAATGTTTTCTGAATCGTGCTTCAGTGATGGCGAAATCAGCAAAAGTCATGTCAACTTCGAGGGTTTTTTCCCTGCCATTTTCCATATATTTTAACTTATAGCTCGGCCATATTTTGTCAATATCCGGATTGCCCTGTAAATCAAAGGCCTCATTTGCTTTCACACCATTTGCCGGATTGTATTTGAACATTGGATATGCCCGAGATTCAACAGCTAATTTAGCTTGATGTGCTCCTAAGTCATCGGCAACACCGTGTTCAGGTTGACAAGTAGTATATAAATTGAATAAAGCAGGTCGTTTTGCCATCAAACCATCAATAAACCCCTCAATCATATGACTGGTATTGGCTAATGATCCTTGTAACACATACGTATTTCTATGTGCCATTGCAATTAAACCAATTTCTTTTCTAGGTTCAGCCTTTCCTTTCCACACTTTTCCATACTGGGCCATATCCGAAATTTGTCCGATAAATCCAGAAGTACACGCCTGTCCACCTGTGTTAGAATATACTTGAGTATCCACAACAATCACTTTAATTGGTTTACCAGAAGCCATCATTCTAGATAAATTTTGGAAACCAATGTCGTACATGGCACCATCACCACCCAATGCAACTACTGGAGGACATAACAACCATTCTTCGTCTGTAAATTGTTCCCAAGTGAAATAAGTGAAGAAATCATCGTGTTCAGACCCATTATATTCTCCTTTTAATTCCAATTCAGCTTTTCGAATAAGTTTGAATCCATCGGCCATTTTTGCCATGTGTCCTTCAAAAATACCCATTGCCATGGAAGTGGAATCTTGGAATAAGTGGTTCGCCCAAGGGAATGGATAAGGGTTAAATGGATATGTACTTCCCCAAACAGAGGTACAACCGGTAGAGTTCGTCATACCCATGGAAGAACGTCCCTTTCCAGTAGTTCCTTCCGTATATTTCCATTTAAGTTGTTTTAGCTCTGTTAATAATTTGGATATGTTTTTCAACCACACTTGATCAACTGGCTCTATTCCTTTCTCTTCAATAATTCGGTTAGTAATAGCAGCGGCTGTTAATTCACTATTTTTTGTTTCCGCTACTATCTTAGTCATTAGTTCCGGGTCATTTAAATGAATATCACCCATAACTTTCAATTGTACTCGTTGCTCGAGTTTTAAAATAAGATTATCGAGATATTCTAAATGTTTTTTAACTCGTGGTTGCATTAATGATTCAATCGTTGCTGTGAACAAGTGAACCACTGATTTTTCGGAACAACCCAAGCAAGCACCATCACCGCTGGCGAAATTCAGATAGGCATCTTTATTTAATAGGATGGTTTCCAAAGGACCAATTTTCTCTTCGAGATCATCAATTCGGTTGTATTTTTGAGGGGTGGTTGGTAAATCCGTCCAGAAGTCCCAATCTGTGCGTAATCTAGCTACGGTTCCTTCTGTTTGAATTATTGGACGAAGCGCGTCATCTTCACATACATTTATACATTCCATACAGCCTTTACAGGTAGTTGGATTTACCGTGATACTGAATAAACCACCACTATTTGGTTCACTTTTTTCATGCAAATCATAATACGGACGTGTTAATGCGAATTGGAAATCACCAAGTTCCGCTCTAAACCACTCTAATTCTTTAATCAAACCAGGTTTATCGGCATTTTTCTCAATCCGGTCGTCAAGAACATCTTGGATGAGGTTATTTACTGTAGCTCCTGTTTTCGGTCCATTTAATAATGTTCGGAGTGAACCTTCTAGGTTTCGTATTTCTTTTTGAAGAAATTCCACTTTTCCGTAGTTCTTTTTAACTCGTTTCACAACGGTGTCCAATACATCGCTTAAACTACTTACTAACCCGGGAATAGCGGTATCAGGGCAAACTGTATAACAATTACCACAAGCTGTACAATTATTTGGCACCCATTCTGGATGTTCAAAACGAATCCCTGTCATATCACGGAATAAGGAAGAGGCCGCTGGCATCACACTTAACCCAATAAAAGGATCAGTTAAATTGTCGTTACCCATTCCTTGTAGATAGAAATTACCCGTTTGTTCCCAGAAACGGTGAATATCACTCAGGTTTGATTTACTTTTTGGAGTATTTTTTAGTAAAGTAGGAATCGGCATTAAACCCTCGCCATTTATTTTCTTAGCAGTTTCTGTGCTTACCACTTTTACTTTAATTTCCCTTACCTCTTCAAATCCCCGACGAACTACTCGCATATTATCGTCTACTACGCGCTGACCTTTACCGCCAAATTTATGTTGAAGTTGATCTTCAATAGCTTTTAAGAGTTCTTCTTCAGATAAATTTGCATTCTTTTTCAATGGAGAAACGGCAAAGAAGGCACCTTGAAACGCGATTCCCTGCATACGCAATTGTAATTCAGGGTCTGTTGCTTCTTCACGCGCAATTTTAAACCCATCGATATAAAAGACATTTATATTATTATCGACGATCAATTTTTGATATTGTTTTGGAATATCGGCCCAAACATCTTCAGGTTTTGATTTATCACTTTGTATAATAAAACATCCGTCTTTTTTTAATCCAGAAATAGCATTGGTATGTTTGAATACATTAGGGTCTGGAGAGAGTACTACATCCACGAAATGGAATTCACAATTCATTCGTATAGGTTCAGGAGCAGCTGCTAAATAATAAGTAGTAGGCTGGCCTTTCTTTTCAGATCCGTATTTTGGATTAGCTTTAATATCGTATCCCAACAGATCAAATAGCGTCATGGCTAAGTTTTTACCGGTAGTGATAGCTCCCCAACCTCCAACTGAGTGGAAGCGGACCGTTGTTGCACCTTTAGGCATTAAATTAGGATTTTCAGAACCATGCAAGGCTAAATCTTGTACATGAGGGTAAGCATCTTTAATGGTTTCTTGATGCAATTTTTGTTTAGGATTAAACGATTTTTCTCTTATAAAATCTATAGAAAGGTAAAAATGCTTTTTCTGTTTTCCGGTAGGAAGCATGTTTTCAATTGTTCCTATCAAACCTTCTGCTTGTAAATCTCTACTACCCATTCCGAATGAACCAGAATAAATAGAAGGCATATCAGACGGAGCATAACTTGTTAAACCTGGATAGGGAACATTCTTTTTAGATAGTCCATTCTCTAAACATTTAGAAATGACTGCTCGTATTTCACGAACAATAGGGGCATCGGTTGCCAAAGGTTGATCTAATCGCTCTAAGACCGCGACACCTTTTTTACCCTTTAATATTTTAGCGATCAAATCGTCCGGGAATGGGCGGAACATTACCAAATTCACCACGCCGACTTTGATTTTTCGAGTTTCTCTTAAATAATCAACAACCGCTTCCGCACTTGTTACCACACTACCTTGGCCTAAAATCAAATATTCAGCATCATCAGCACGATAGGTCATTACCCGTTCGTATTTTCTTCCTGTGAGCTCGTAATATTCTTCAAACGATTTATCTGTTAATTCTTTGATGTGATCAAAGAAAAATGGCCGTTGTGCGGCCACACTTTGCATATATGAATCTTGGTTTTGTACAATCCCAGCCATTAGGGGATTGTCGACATCCCAAACGAGGGGGATTCGCCGTCTTGTTTCACCGTAAATAATTCGTTGTGCTGGGGTAGGAGTTTTAATAATATCGTCTGGCCGACCTAGAAATTCTTTGATTAATTCACGTTCAGGGATAAATAAAGATTCTATCAAGTGAGTAGTTAAGAAACCATCTTGCGCAATAGCGCCAGGTGTTAGCGCTAATTCGGCCACTCGGTGAGAAATAACATTTAAATCGGCCACATGTTGGGCATTTTTCGCGAACATTTGGAAAAATCCCGTATCATCAATGGCATGGTAATCGTCATGACCCGCATGAACGTTCAAAGTAGACTTGGTCATTGCGCGGGCACCAATATTTAATATATAGGTTAGGCGTTTACCAACGGCCGCATACAACGATTCATGCATATAGGCTATCCCTTGACCAGATGAAAAATTCGCGGCGCGGTTCCCTGTCATAGATAAACCTGCAGTAACGGCAGCCGCTGCATGTTCTCCCTCCGGTTCGATAAAAATTAGCGGTTTATCCGATATATTTAAATGTCCTTTTGCCGCTTCTTCTGCCCAATATTCACCCATTTGTGTGGATGGTGTAATAGGGTAGGCGCCTGCTGCATCCGATGATTCTCGTTCACACATAATGGCAGCTGTATTACCATCCATTGCAACTTTTGTACCGGGGTACTTAAATTTATTTTTCTTATTATCCATCACATTTATTCTTTAATCCTAAGATTCTATTGTCTATCGAAAAATTTTGTTCCAACCAATCCAAGCCTATAAAAGAGATTTACTCTCTACCAATAAGTTCTTTGGTTTGAATTGCCAGGTTCATAAACTCTCTAGCAGTACCATAATCCATCCAAACATCCTCTTCCTCGTGGGCATTGTACAATAAATCAAGATTTAAGTCGTTGAAACGTGCATCAATATTTCTTGACAATTGAAGTAATTCTTGTAGAGTGGCTCGTGGTTCCAAAGTCAAATCATGATTTAATAAATAACCAATCAAATAATTCTGGATAGCCTTGTAGGCCCCCTTGCACACCATATAATGTACGATGTCTTCTTCAGGCTTAAATAATTCTTCTTGAGCAGAGTTAAAATATTCGTCTGCTTGTTCTAGGGTGGTTTTGATAATTTGCTCAACCATGGCTTTAAGATTTTAATTGGACAAAATGACTGTTTTTAAAGCAGTTTAAATCGACATCAATTTATCGATATAGTCCAAGGTAGCCTGTGAGAATAATCAACGGTAAATATGATTTATATCAAAAAAATAGGAGGGAGGGGATAACAGAATAACCTATTGTTTGTCATTCATTTATTCTACCAATCACAATTAATAGCAGATCCAGAATTTAAGGATTGTTTTGCTGACAGTTTTTGAAAGGTGTTTAATACATCTTTTTCTAAATAATGGTCAATCTCCATTTTTTTATTAGGAGTTTTCGAAGAAACCATTGCAGCATCTTCATTTGAAGCTGTTTGGAATTCTTTTAATAGATGCCGTATCAGCTTATTTTCGTGAAAATATAATCGTTCTTCCTTATAAATATCCACTGTTTCTGGTTGTTCAGAATCATTAGAATTTGGGGCAAATTGCCAAAAACTAACCTCTTCAAAATAAAAAAATAAACTACCTTTCGAAATAAAATATTGCTCCGTACCACCACCATGCGAGCCGTCATTTGAAGAATGTTCAATTAAAACCAACTCTTTATTTTCATAATAAAATGAAATTGAACCCATCATCGGGTCATTGGAACATTCGTAATTTAATTCTTTAACATTGAGTTTATCCTGAGATTTAGCAGCCATTATTTCACCAAAACGTGTTCTAATTTGGGAAATTTCGTTCTCTTCATTTAGTGTTTGCCCTAAACTTGAAAGTGTAGCAAACATGACGAAAAACAGAATAAATAAACGATTCATGGCAGTTTAGTTTAAAGTGTGATGTTTCATACATGAGATACAATTGTCTTAATTTAAGTATTTTAGACGAATTAAGGTAACTTTAGTATCCTAAATATGTTGATTGAATCTTTATTATCGGAATGAAGTATATATTAAAAATCCCAATATTTTCGCCAAAAAATGGACCGGAACATCATATTGTAATGTATATTTAGGTGAGAACCTCAATGAATATTTATGTTACACGATTTTTTATCATGGCTTCAAGAACAGTGGAATATCAGTCCATCTCTCGTAGTTAAATTATCCATTTCAATAGGAGTTATATTTTTTTTATGGCTTTTACGGTTTTCTGCATTTAAAATAATTTTCAAATCAACCGAAGATCCTAAAGTTCGGTACATGTGGAAAAGTGGTGTAAAAAATGCCTATTACGTACTTTTAATTATCGTTATTGGCGCCATTTGGATTGATAAAATCGGTTCTTTGGCAACTTTTTTAGGTCTATTAACTGCAGGTTTGGCGATTGCGCTTCAAGATCCTATAGTAAACCTCGCTGGTTGGTTGTTCATTTTAATTCGTAAACCTTTTGAAGTAGGTGATCGAATTGAAATAGGAAATATAGCCGGAGATGTGATTGACGTCCGATTTTTTCAATTTACACTAAATGAAATTAAAAATTGGGTGGATGCTGAGCAAAGTACTGGACGAATCGTGCATATACCTAATGGAAAAGTATTCAAAGAACCTCAGGCGAATTATACACAGGGTTTTAGCCATATATGGAATGAAATTGGTGTTTTAGTAACCTTTGAAAGCAATTGGAAGCTAGCTAAAGAAATTTTAAATGAAACAATCGATAAACACAGCGAACATTTAAGTAAAAAGGCTGAAAACAAATTAAGAGAGGCCTCGAAAAAATTCATGATATTTTACAGTTCTTTGACCCCCATTGTTTACACATCTGTAAAAGACAGTGGAGTAATGCTTACGATCAGATATCTAGTTGATCCTCGCAAAAGAAGAGGGAGCGAAGAAGCCATTTGGGAGGAAATACTGAATAAATTTTCTGAACATAATGATATTGATTTTGCCTATCCAACCCAACGTATTTACTACAATCTAAAGGAAGGTAAAGCGGGAACTGTTAAGTCCCCTGACGCTTAATCATTTCAAATTAAGGAGACAATAGGCTTCTTAATTGCTGCTCAATCAATTTACCATTGGCTGAGTTTATCGCGTAAAACTTCACTTCCAAAATAGGCTCATCTTGGTCATTTTTGCGTTGTAAAATTTTTGGTTTAACTATCGCTGACCACGGATTTAACATAATTACTTTTCTTATTTCCCGAATCGGGATTGTTTTGTTGTAATTAGCTACTTCTAATGTGTATTGGATGGTCTTATGTCCAATTGCCGTCGTTTTAGTTGAAGAATCGCGTTTCTTCGCATTGAAACTAAATGCATTTTTAATCTTAGTAGAAATTTCGCTCCAAAACATCATTATAATGCCTCTCTTTCTTTTAGAACCTTAACTACAAATGGATGTACATACGGATTAATATGATAGATGGAAGGCCCTTTCTCATGAACTAATCCGGCGCGTATCATGGCTAAAAGCTGACTTTTAACTTCTCTTGGTTCCCACTGACAAATACGCTCTAGTTTTTCTTGAGTTAACCGTTTGTGTAGAATAAATTGAGTAAGCACCATTAACCATTCATCAGTAACATTTTCCAAACCTTCCAACGGTGGACTCTCAGGTTTATTTACAATCAATCCATCTGGTAAATTCATTTTAATGTTTGCTAACCAACCATTTAGAGCAGTTCCAGGGTTTCCGCTGCTATAACTAAAGTAACTATCAAAATGGCGAGCCAATTGAATTTCATTTAATGATCTGATTTCCTTATTATAACCAATGGTGAGGCCACTTGAGCGATGACGTTTCATGATTAATTCTTTAATATCTTCGGCGTCAAATGGAGTGAAATTAATTATTTCAATAAATCGATCGGCCAAATTTGTCACCTGGTTTATCACTCGATAAGC
>JAHEMU010000378.1 GCA_024643485.1 Cytophagales bacterium | reverse complement strand
TGGTTGGTCATTCAAAAGAAACGGCTGAATCAATGCCAATGTGCTATCATTTGCAAATAATTCCGCGACCGAAAGAAGGGTGTCGCCACCAGACGCTACCCATAAATTGATCGCCGCTAATTCCTCTTCTGTTAACGACCTTTTACCTTTTGGAGGCATAGCATCGTCATGATCAGAGGCCAAAAATATTCTACGAATTAACTCGCTTTTATTTTCTTCATTTAATAGAATACTCCCTTGTTCTCCTCCCTTTTTCCACCCATTAAAATTTGTTAAATCCAACTCGCCCTTCCTTTTTTTAGCATTATGACAATTGGTGCATTTTTCATTTGCAATCGGTTGGATAATTTCTGAGAATACGCTGGTACCACTTATTTTTACTTCTTTTTCCATGATTGGTTCAAGCAAAAATCCTTCTCCATGTGTAATTCCAGCGCCCAAATGGCCGGTGATAATTACAGCTATTACCGAAAGAAAAGTTACTATCCACTTCATGTTCTTAGCTTCACGAACCATCAACCACACGCTCATAAGAACACTTACTATCACTCCGCCCCATTTGTGGTAAAGCAATTCATCTGGCGAATAGCCCGTTTCTCTCGATAAAAACAACCCGGAAATGGCGGTAATCGTCGCTGAAAAGGCTCCAACAAATAGCATGATTTCCACTATGTCTTTCGGGATATTCCATCGCTTACTTGTTATCAAAAAAAAGGTGGAAATAAAAATTAACACAATGGGAAAATGTAGAATCAACGGATGGCTTCTACCAATTAATTGTATGAAAGATGGAAGAATTAATCGCTCTTCAAATACGGCCATAAATAATAGCATCACTTGCAATAGCGTTAACACATTGATCCAGATATTCTTCGATTTCATCAAGCAATAATTGGTTTAATTACCTTTCCTCCAACATCTGTGAGTCTATACCTTCTTCCCAGGTGCTTAAATGTCAATTTTTCATGATCTAACCCCATTAAATGCAATATAGTCGCGTGCAAATCATTAATATGTACTGGATTTTCAACGATATTATATCCCAATTCATCGGTTTGGCCGTATGTCACTCCGGGCTTCACTCCACCACCTGCCATCCACATGGTAAAACAACGTGGATGATGATCTCGTCCATAATTATCGTTAGTCAATGTCCCCTGACAGTAGTTTGTTCTTCCAAATTCACCTCCCCAAATAACCAACGTTTCATCCAATAATCCCCGTTGTTTCAAATCAGTGATTAATGCGGCACTCGCCCGATCAGTTTCAAGTGCTTGCCCGGGCATTTCACCCACTAAGTTATTGTGCTGGTCCCAACCCTGATGATACAACTGTACAAATCTAACACCGGAATCAACTAACTTCCGAGCGAGCAAACAATTGGCAGCATAGGTTCCAGGAATCAAACAATCACTTCCATATAGCTTCACAATATGATCAGGTTCTTTGGTCATGTCGGTCATTTCTGGAACGGCAGTTTGCATTCGAAAGGCCAATTCATATTGCTGGATTTTTGCCAATATTTCAGGATCACCCATTTCGCGATGCTGGATTTCGTTCAGCTCTGCTAAATGGTCTAACATGGCCCTTCGTTTAGTTTTATCCTGCCCTGCAGGGTTGTTTAAATACAGAATTGGATCTTCACTTGAACTAAACTGAACCCCCTGATGTACACTGTCTAAAAATCCGTTCGTCCATAATTTAGAATATACCCCCTGTCCATTTCCCTTACCCCGACTTAGGAGGACACAAAAAGCGGGTAAATTACTGTTCTCTGTACCCAAGCCGTACGACAACCACGCCCCCATACTCGGCCGATTCCCCACCTGTGCACCTGTTTGAAAAAAGGTGAGCGCCGGGTCATGATTGATGGCTTCAGTATACATCGATTTGATAATACATAACTCATCTACTACGTTTGCTATGTTGGGAAACAGTTCACTTACCCAGGTTTCAGATTGACCGTGCTGATTAAACTTGAATTTACTTCCCACTAATGGGAATCGATCTTGACCAGAAGTCATTCCTGTAAGCCTTTGTTCACCTCGAACTGAAGGAGGAAGATCCTCGCCAAACATTTCGTTTAATTTCGGTTTATAGTCAAAGGTTTCTAATTGAGATGGAGCCCCATTTTGAAATAGGAATATTACCCGCTTCGCCTTTGGAGCAAAATGTGGGAGACCCGTCATAATGGCTTCTTCGGGTGAATTTCCTGTTAGAAAATCCGGCATTAATAATGACCCTAATGCCACGCCACCTAGGCCCAGACCGGCATTTTTTAAAAAGTGCCGACGATTAAAATTTAACCTATTTTCAATAAATTCCTTATTCATCCTGCTAGCTTTTAACTATAGCCTCCTCCATGTTAAAAATGGTATTTATCAACTGCATCAAGGCAGCTCTTTCTTCGAAGTTACCATCTGCTTCGCTCGTAATTTGTGCATTCCCACTATTTAAAAATGCAATAGCCGACGCCCTATCCGCTCGGAAATCTACTACCAATTGTTGATAATAATTTTCGAGAATTCTAAACTCTTCGTCAGTTGGTTTCCGACAAATAATCCTCCTAAAGCCATCCGTAATCTTTGCCTCTATTCCATTTTGCTTTAATTCAATATCGGCCAATGCTCGGGATGCTTCCAATACTGTCGGGTCATTCAACATAATCAGCGCTTGCAAAGGGGTGTTGGTTTTTAATCTCCTTACTTCACATTGGTCGCGATTAGAGGCATCAAAAACCAACATAGCAGGCGGGGGGACGGTCCGCTTAATAAAAGTATACATCCCACGTCGGTATAAATCCTTTCCTTCGTCCTGAATGTATTTCTGCAAAGTACCTCTACCAGATGTAGCGGATTCCCAAAGTCCTTCAGGCTGATAGGGCTTTACACTTGGCCCTCCGATTTCCTCGTTCATCAG
>JAHEMU010000377.1 GCA_024643485.1 Cytophagales bacterium | reverse complement strand
CTTCCCGCCACTACAATTACGTAAGGTTCATTCGAGGGGCCTTTAAGTTTATAAGGTCCATTAAACCCATCAGTAACACTTAATATATTTATCGTGTATTTCCCTTTCGCCACGCCACCACCCACAGAAACATTTAGTGTTGAATCCTTTAGTGAAGCATAAAATCCAGTAATCTGTCTGTTGTATTTTAAAAATCCAGGCATGGTACTTTTTAAAGCGATATCCCCCATTCCAATTTTTGAATTTTCACCTTCTAATTCCACATAAATCCGATTGAAGTTTTTCAAACTATTGGTATTTCCCTCGGGTTGGAAGGGAATATTTTGGTCGAATAACCTACCATGAATTTCAACCTCTTCAGTTAATTTTCCTTCAAAGGTAAAATCCATATAAGAATCCATCGACATATCGGTACGATTTGAAATATTCACTCCACGATCGATGACACCCGAGCTAATGATGGAGGAACCCTCCACTTCGGACTCCGTCTTTTGCGGGGGCCGCCCCCTATTTATTGATTGGGATGAGAGGTTTGTGCTTTCCTGATGATACAACGCTTTATTTACTGATATATTAAATACTTTAAAGCAAAAAAGCACACTATCTACCTGTTGCCTTGGGGTAAGAATTACTTCATTTGTTGGCGCTAAATACGTGATATCAGTAGGATAATTAACTGAAAATGAAGAGGGGTTAAGGGTTAGGGTATCGAATTGTAAAGGGCGATTGAAATCACGAATCACCTCACATCGGTTGTTGGAATTTTGTCCTACGGCGATTATTGGAAAAAGCATTAAAAGTAACAGCCATCGCATCACACCAAATTTCGTCTTAATTCAATAAAGAAGGAGGTCCCTACTTCTGTTTCACTTTCGAACCAAATTTTACCACCAGATTGCTCAATTCCGTGTTTAGCAATACTCAACCCAATACCAGATCCGGTATCTTTCGTAGTGAAATTAGGTACAAATATTTTACTTCGAATAGCTTCATCAATTCCTCCTGCATTATCCTGAAATTCAATCACTACCTTACGATCGCGGACGGTTAGGATAATCTTAAGCATTACCTTTTTAGAAGGAGCGGCTTGGCTGGCATTTAAAATAATATTGGAAAATATTCGACCGATTAACTGATGATCTCCTAAAACAACAATGATATTCTCATCTATTTCTTCTATTATTTGAAGGTTTTTTACATTTCGATGAAGTCCAATGGCAGCACGTAACGTTCCTATTAACTCAAAGGGGAGATATTCAGGAATAGGCATACGCGCAAAAGTACTGAATGAAGTTGCGATGTCACTTAGGGTATCAATATGTCTCAATAAGTTCTGAAGTGCCAATTTATTCTTTGGGTCATCAGAGTTCTCAAGTTTTCTCTCCAAATGTTGGAGGGTTAACTTCATTGGGGTAAGTGGATTTTTAATTTCGTGTGCAACTTGTTGAGCGATTTCTCTCCAAGCGGTTTCCTTCTGCGAAATGGCTAATTCGCGTTTATTTTCCTCCATTTTCTTAACCATCTTGTTGTACTCACTTACCATAAGGCCAATTTCGTCTTCAGAATGCCAAGTCAAGGGCTCATTTGCCCTATGAAGGGTCGTCTTTTTAAGTTTTTCTGTGATCATTCGCAGGGGAATGGTTAATCCTCTAGAAACGAAATAAGAAACAGCCACAAAAACACTGAATAGAAGTGTAAAAATATTAATTATGGTAGAGAAAATACTGATTTGTTGTCGTTCTAAATGCTGTTCTGAATCAAAATACGGAATACTCATAATTCCTATAAATTCCCCAGTGTGGTACGATTTTAGACCTATATAATTGGCATTATAATTTAATGATCCCACTTTTTCGATATTTACCCATTCCGTGTAATTATTCTCAATCATTCTTGAATAGGCACGGGAATCAACATATCGGGTTAATAGCTTATTTTCATATATCAGTGGTTGGCTTGTTGCAATTAACTCGCCAAACTTATTGAATAAATTAACATCTGAATTAGTGAACTTTGACACTTCAATAAGGCGGTTCAGCAAAACTTCTCTGTTGGTAGTGCCGTGGATGTAACCGTCAAGTACTGTTGATATATTTTCGGCGACGTTAACTGCTTTTTCGTTGTATTCGCTTCTTACTTCTTCCTTAAAAACACTATTTATCAAGGACAAAGTAACTATACTTACCAAAAGCAATGGGATAAAAAATGCTAGATTAAAAAACAATTGAATCCGGGCAGAGTAATTTAAATTAAACCCTTTGTAAAAATTATAAAACCAAATGAATAGTCCAATGACTAATATTATGACTGCTTGAAGCAAGAATAGAAACGAAAAATTGGTGATGATTTTCCAAAAAGAATAGGTGACAGCGCTTACTACAATTATTCTTCCCTCGTCATCGGTCATCATATAATGGGTATACCCATTAAGATCTATGGTTTTGCCATTTTCAGCATTGTTTACTGCCAATAGTTCATTAAGAAAATTTCCAGCATAATTGAATTCTCCAGAGCTAAAAGTGATTTCTCCATTAGTAAAAACAGCATAATTATATTCTCGTTCTGCATTTGGAGGAGAGAATCGATTATCCACCAACAACTCAAAATACACATCATTTGGAATTACCTTCTTCAATTGTAAATCAAGGATCAAATACCCGACCTGTACCTCTTTCCTAATGATATTAATTCTGCTTAGGTATCGCTTGGTTGCGGTAACCGTATTCCAATTTTGAAAGAAAATACCATCGTATTCGGTTCGATAGGGCTTCATCAATTCGTCGTCCATTATCATCTCAACATCGGGAATACTATCGCCCGTCAGCCATTCATCAGCATCCTTATAAATACCAATTTTAATTTCGTATTTATCGAATAAAGAACTGAGGTGAACCTGTCTGACTTTTTGGATAATTACATCTTTAGATAGAAAAGGGCTC
>JAHEMU010000054.1 GCA_024643485.1 Cytophagales bacterium | reverse complement strand
CATGTCGTAGTTTTTAATTATAACAACCAAAAAATCCAATTTCTTTACGAAGGCGCCATAGACAATAATCCACAAGACCCTGACAATGTTAATCATGCCTACCTTAGAGAGGCGCTAAAGCAAGTAACTGAGGGAGATATGAAAAAGCTACCTTCCCAATTAACAATGGGGTGTATGATTCGATAATCATCCACCTTTTGCCCAGTTATCTCGGTCCAAACTTCTGAATTGTATGGCTTCAGCTATATGTGCCACTTCAATCTGTTCCGTATTCTCTAAATCAGCAATTGTTCTCGAAACTTTTAATATTCGATCGTAAGCCCGCGCCGATAGGCCTAACCGATCCATGGCATTTTTAAGTAATTGCTTGCTGTCTCCATTTATTTCACAGAATTTTTTCACCAAAGAACTGGAAAGCATGGCATTGCAATGAATATGGTGATGGTGTTGGTACCGTCCATGTTGAATGTTTCTGGCATTTAATACTCGCGCTCGAATCACTTCACTCGATTCCGACGGCCGCTTACTCACCAATTGATCAAAAGTTACTGGTGTTACTTCTATATGTAAATCGAAACGGTCTAATAAAGGTCCGCTTATTTTGTTAAGATAGCGCTGAACCTGCATAGGGGAACAAACGCAATCTTTTTCCGGGTGATTATAAAACCCGCAAGGGCAAGGGTTCATGCTGGCGATGAGCATGAAATTAGCGGGATAATCGATGGTAAACCGGGCGCGTGAAATGGTAATTCTCCGTTCTTCAATAGGTTGACGCATGACTTCTAGTACCGTTCGCTTAAATTCAGGAAGTTCATCTAAAAATAAAACACCGTTATGTGCCAGTGATATTTCCCCGGGTTGTGGATTACTACCCCCACCGACCATTGCCACATCCGAAATGGTATGGTGGGGACTTCTAAAAGGGCGTTTTACGATCAGTGATTTTCGCTTTCCCAATTTCCCGGCCACGGAATAAATCTTGGTGGTTTCCAATGCCTCGTCTAAGTTAAAAGGAGGTAGTATGGTGGGCAAGCGCTGAGCTAACATGGTTTTTCCAGCGCCAGGCGGACCAATCATTATCGCATTATGCCCACCAGCTGCAGAAATTTCCAATGCACGTTTAATGTTTTCCTGACCCTGAACCTCGGCAAAATCAAAATTAAAATCGTGGGTATTCTGTGAAAATAAATGAGTGTGATCGGTGGTAGTAGGGATTATTTCTTCTTTGCCTTCCAAATAGTCGATGGCCTGTCGAAAGGTACTGACACCAATGATGTCAATCCCAGAAACGATAGCTGCTTCCTCGGCATTCTGAATAGGTAAAATGAACCCTTTTAAGCCCAATCGCTTTGCTTCAATTGCGAGAGGTAGCACTCCTTTAATTGGCCGCAACGTTCCGTCTAGCGCCAGTTCACCCATAATCATATACTGACAAAGGAGCTCCACCTCACAATCGAGTTGTAAAGAGGCTTGCAGTATTCCCAATGCGATGGGCATATCGTACGAACTTCCTTCCTTTCTGAGGTCAGCAGGGGCGAGATTGACTACCGTTTTGTGTCTGGGAAATAGGTACCCCATCGACTTTATGGCAGATTCCACCCGATGGGCGCTTTCCTTGACTGCGTTGTCTGGCAATCCACTCATCAGGAACTTGGTTCCGTTAACGATATTGACTTCAATGGTGATGGGCTTGGCGTCGATCCCCTGTAAAGCGCCTCCGTAGGTTTTTGAGAACATATAAATAGTGTTTCTCAATGATAAAAATATTTATGATTAGGACAATGAAAGTGGCTTAAAGTAAGTGTTTATAAACGTTTAACCATTCTCGGAAGAAAAGTGAATTTCAAAGTATAGAGATTGATCAACCAAATCTTTCAAGTATTGGCTGTTAAAAGGTGGTTAAGGAGTGTGGAATAAAAAACCCGGTTCCAATTTTCTTTTTAGAATTGGGGTGGGGTATCCGGAGGTGGTTTATAGGAGTGTAGGAATAGCGTTTGGAAAGGTGAGAAAGAAGTGAAGGTAATGATTAGATTGGCTTGTTTTTTATAACTTTTTATACTTACACACTTTTTGGGAGGCTACCCTTATTTAGTGGCACAACCAGTTTCGATCAATCCAATAAGTATATGGATTACTTTGATATGAATTTCCTGAATTCGATCGGCATAGCCGTGGTGATCCACGCGGATTTCAATGTCGCACAACGAGGCCAATTCACCCCCAGTTTTACCTGTTAATCCTATGACTTGTATTCCTTTTTCTCTTGCAGACTTGGCAGCTTGAATCACATTGGCTGAATTTCCGCTGGTACTGATGGCCAATAGTACATCCCCCTTGTTTCCCAGGCCTTCAATAAATCGACTGAATATAAAATCATAGCCGTAATCATTTCCAACACAACTGATATGGGTGGGGTCGGAGATGCTCAAAGCAGGCAAGGCCGGACGGTCATTTCTATAACGACCTGAAAGTTCTTCTGCAAAATGCATGGCATCGCTCATACTACCGCCATTTCCACAACTAATAATTTTCCCTCCATTATTAATGGAAGAAATCATTATTTCAGCGGCTCGCTCTATAGATAATAAATGATCTGGATTCTGAATAAAACGATGCAGAACATCAGCAGCTTCTTCAAGCTGTAACTTTATTGAGGATTTAGACTCCATAGCCTAGGATGCTGAACTTTCTGTTCCGGCGTCGGTAGATGTTGTGACTTCGGAGGTATTCTGCATGTCGTACATTTTTGCTTTGTACGCATTTTTTTCACTTTCAGCCTCCGCAATTTTGGACTCTAATCGTTTTTGCTGGATAATAAAGAATGATACATTAAGGATAAAAATCAATAACCCAATAAGCGCTAGCCATCGAGTTGTTGGAATTTGCTTCGCTAAACTTAATAAATCAGTTAATTTATTTTTTGCATATAGATTATGAGCGTAGAAGGTCATGATAACCAACCCCAAATGGAAGATCCCATAAATACTGAAAAATATAATGTATGGCTTTTTCATGTTCGTTATTAACAAACATAAACCTTTTGATTATAAAAAATAAGACGAAATGAGAAAAAAACTTTCATCAGTATTACTTCGCGTCTACAAACACCTGTTGCATGCTGCTCAATTTTTTATAAATACCATTTTGATTCACCAGCGATTCATGATTTCCTCTCTCAATCACTTGTCCGCTGTCCATAACCAAAATTTCGTCTGCATGCTGAATGGTACTCAAACGATGGGCAATCACAATCGAAGTTCTGTTTTTCATCAATTTCGATAACGCATCTTGAACCAACCGTTCACTTTCAGAATCGAGAGCAGAGGTAGCTTCATCTAAGATTAGAATTGCAGGGTCTTTTAAAACGGCTCTAGCGATACTCAATCGCTGCCGCTGACCTCCCGACAAACGACCTCCTCGTTCACCAATGAATGTATTATATCCTTCTTCCATCGATTCGATGAACTCGTGAGCGTTGGCAATTTTCGCTGCTTGAATAACTTCCTCCATCGTAGATCCAGGCTTTCCAAAAGCAATATTTTCAAATACAGTGTCGTTAAAAAGGATGGATTCTTGTGTTACAATTCCCATATGTGAGCGCATGCTATGTAAGTCACAATCCCTTAAATCATGACCGTCAATTAGCAACTGACCTTCTGTAGGATCGTAAAATCGAGGGATTAAATCGGCCAATGTAGATTTCCCCGCCCCAGAGGCTCCAACCAAGGCAATCATTTTACCACGTGGGATAACCACATTGATATTTTTAAGAATTACTTCTTTATCATAGGAAAAACTTACATTCCTAAATTCAATTTCTTTTTCGAATTGAGGAATTTTTACAGCGTTTGGCTTCGAAATGATCTGCGAAGTAGTATTGGTGATCTCAAAGATTCGCTCAGAAGCGGCCATCCCTTTTTGCAAATTTGTGATCCCCTGTGAAAATAATTTTGATGGAGAGATGATTTGCGAAAAGAACGCCAGATAGGAGATGAAAGCACTGGGTTCCATTGTACTTTCTTTATTTAATATCAGAATCGTACCGTAATAAAGAATGGTAATAACAATACCCACTCCCAAAAACTCCGATAATGGGGATGCTAACTCCCTTTTTACGGCCATTGAAAAACCTAAGCTTCTATAATGATTGGCCTCTTTTAACATTTTTTGCTGCATTACAGGTTGTGCGTTAAACGCCTTTACTACCCGCATTCCCGACAATAATTCATCGAAAATATTGACCACCCGTCCGATAGATTGCTGACTCAAACGCGCTTGCTTTTTAAGTCGCTTGATTATTTCTGCCAAAATGCCTCCCATCAAAGGCAAAATGATGATGGTAAATAAAGTCAATTTGAAACTGATCAGAAATAACACAATAAAATATACCACCACCGTAAGGGGTTCTTTAAAAAGCGTTTTTAAGCTCGATAAAACCGTAGATTCAATTTCTTGAATATCATTTGTTAATCTGGAGATAAGATCTCCCTTTCTTTCATTAGTAAAGAAACCCAAATGCAATGCAGAAACACTGTTAAACAAATGAACACGCATATTTCTAATTATATCCGTTCGCATACGCGCCGAGATGATATTGGCGAGGTATCGGAATAAATTGGTTAGAAAAACGGATGCCGCAATCATGGAACAAACAAAAATTAAGGCTGCTGGCTTACCGTCTTTTTCTATGATTTGAATAAATACACTTTTAAAATAATAGATAGCATATTGAACAGAATACACATTCTCAGGGGCTTTTAATGTCGAGTAGGCTTCTACTTTATCAAATAAAATGTCTAAAAATGGAATCAATAATGCCAAGTTAAAGGCACTGAAGATAACCCCTAATATGGTAAAAATGATATACGCAGGCGCTTTGCTCTTGATGCCATCCCCGTACCTAAATACTCGTATAAAATTTTTCATTAAAATTCGTGACGTTTTTCCTTAATATTTAATCTGATTCCCCCTTCAAAAAACACGTCAGAGGTCGTGTTACCCAATTCATTATTCGAAGATCGGTTGGTAAATCGCGCATCTATATACAAACCTGGGAATAAGATATAGGTGGTTGAAAAGGCCAAGTAATTCGAAGAAGTAGTTATTCCTTGTCCAATGGTATTGTTAAATTCTTGTTCACGGGTTGTGTAATCTTTTAGAATGTCGCTTCCCCAATTTTTATTTTTTTCATCCATTCCCCGTTTTGCAGCCATCCATCTAAGGGATAACACTAATTTTGGAATGGGTTGATAGCGCACATCTGCAATAAATTCTTTGAAATTCGCTCCCAATGGATGCGCCAATGGTTGACGATAATGAGAATAACTCCCAAAATCCGTATAATGTGAATAGGTATAGGGCCTTGCCTGGCTGCCTTCTAAATTCAAATCAAGGTTGGGAATTGTAAACGCATTCATGTATTTAATTCCAATCAAACCAGCATACTTATTTCCCCACCAACCGTTTTGTTCTTTTACGTTTTGAAGAACAAATTCGTCTAATAAGAATTGTCCATATATCGCGATGCCTTTTGTAGGAAGAATTTCAAAATCGGCTCCAACCTGAACATTCCCTGCACTTCCGGTTTGATGTTCAATTGCCCGATAAAAGATGATTGGATTTAAATATTTCGCTTCGAAAATAGCGCTTAAACTATCGGCAGTTCCGTACATCACGCTTTCAAACAACCCGATATTAACCTTTTTTCCAAGGTTCACACTCAAATGATGCAATGACATGAATTTCTGAGGATATCCTCCAGTCCCTGTTAGTATGCCATTATTAATGCGGTTGTTCTGAGTTAATTGTGCAAATAAATTCGTGTAATTGATTTTCCAAACGCGGGTCTGCAGTTTTAAAAAGGTGTATGGAGAAGATTGATCAGACAATAACACGGAGCGGATACCAGTTCCAATTTTAAATTGATCATACCCAAACTGAACATTGATATGTTTGGTAGCATTGAAATCTACATAGCCATTGACATGAAAATAGTCATAGCCATTTTCTTTAAATATTTTGTGAAATCCTTCGCCGGGCAGCGCTTTTACTGAATCGCGATATTGACGCACATAGGTAGGGAATCGAGCTTGGTTTTCACCTATATAACTGTAAAATCCCACCTTTTTATCAATGAGTCCTTGCACTTCAATGCCACGGGTATTAATAAAAAGCGGATCAGTTTCTCCTTGTTGCTTGCCACCACTCAAATACAACACCGGGTTCACCTTTAATTTGAATGCGGGCTGATTTACCGAATATCCATCCAAACGATTTTTATAAAAAATACCTAGAAAAGCTGGCTGATCAGAAACGGCGGTCGAATCATGAAACCAAAGTTGCTTTTTTATGAATGATAAATTAAAGTCATCGGTCCTGTTGCGACTGCTTGAATCACTTGAAGAAATTAATTCGAAGGCCTGTTTTTGAGTAATGGGTGAAAAAGACGCGTGTTGTAATTCACTTTTTCGAACAGTTAAGAGGCGATAGCGCTCATAAAGATGTTGCTGAAATAGATCACGTGAGGTATTAGTAAATTGGCCGTTTACTACCACAGGGATAGAAATTAGCAGCAAGAAGATTTGTATATAATGTCTAATTTTCAAGGCGTCAAATATCAATGATTATTTCCGAACAACCACGTTTCAATAAATATTATCACAAATTTAATATAAATGGTTGGATATTGATTTAACTTCTACTAAATTTGCAGTCCTTTTTAGACAACGGTGAATAAATAATATAGAAAAATGAAAAAAGGAATACATCCGGAATACCATGAAGTGATCTTTCAAGATACATCTTCAAACGTCTCCTTTAAGACTAAATCTACGATGACTTCAAAAGAAACTGTCAAATGGGAGGACGGAAATGAATATCCTGTAATTAAATTGGAGGTAAGCTCAGCTTCACACCCTTTTTATACTGGCAAGAAAATATTTGTTGATACTGCAGGTCGTGTAGAGAAATTCAACAAAAAATATAAGAAATAATCATTCTTAGTAATAAAGAAATTTTAACCCTGCGGTTTTTATCGCAGGGTTTTTTTATTTTTAGCTAAATTGTTATTAATAAAAAGCTTTTGCCTTGAATTATTATCTTTTTGATCATCCGGTAATCCATACCCAACTCCTTCCGTTAACCTATACTAGGGCCGGAGCGGAGATAAGGGTGGGAATTAGCACCATCCTTGAAAAATGGGAGGCGTTCCTCGAACTTAAGCCATCTATTTTACCAATCTCTTATCTTGAAGACTTATATCCTAAGGTGGATAATACCCCCGGGGTCTATATCAATGCTACACTTTGTCCGGATTCTGCATTGCTTCAGAAAATCGAATCAATGTCGATGGGTGATGCGCTGTATTTAGATAAAATATTAATCGTCTATAAGGGGAGTAGAGATCAATTTGATCGTGTATTAATCCAATCGATGGAAGGTTCATTTGAAGAAGTTCAATATCCGGACGCGATATTGATTCAGCATCCTTGGGATATATTTAAGTTAAATGCTCAACAAATACGGGCCGACTTCAATCGGATTACCTCGAATCGAAAATCATGCGAAATCTCCGATCCTAATACCGTTATATATGGTAAAGAAAATTTGTTCGTAGAAGAAGGAGTGAAAGTAAAGGCGGCTATTATCGATGCTGAAAACGGACCGGTTTATTTGGGTAAAAATACAGAAATTCATCACGGTGCAATTATAAGAGGAGCACTGGCCTTATGTGAAGGTGCTCAAATAAGTATGGGTGCTAAATTCAGAGGGGATACAACGGTAGGTCCTTATAGTAAAATTGGTGGAGAAGTAGCAAATTCTGTCATTTTTGGCTATTCAAATAAGGCACATGATGGATATCTTGGGAATTCGGTTGTTGGAACTTGGTGTAATATTGGTGCTGATACAAATTCTTCCAATATGAAGAATGATTATACGAACGTCAGGTTGTGGGATTATCAAACAGAACGTTTTGCCGATTCAGGCGATATGTTTTGTGGATTTATCATGGGTGATCATTCCAAATTGGGAATAAATGTTATGGTCAACTCAGGAACTTCTATTGGTGTTTCTTGTAGTTTATACAACTCGAATTATTTAAGAAATTTTATTCCATCCTTTTCAACAGGTTCCGCAGATGGAATTTCAACGCTTCCAGTTAAAAAGGCGTTGCAAATCGCAGAAAAGGTGGTTCAGAGAAGAAATAAAGAATTAACCGACGCTGAAAGGGATAATTTCCAAAAAGTTTTCGAACTTTCAGCTCGATTCAGAAAACAGTAATATGAGATTCTCCGACATTCCGGGTTATACGAAAGAAAAGGAACAGTTAATAAAAATGGTAAAGCAGGGGAAACTCGCTCATGCTTTATTGTTTTCAGGAGAGAATGGAAGTTGGAATCTGCCTTTGGCTCTTGCTATGGCGGCTTTCGTGAATTGTGAACAACCTACGGATTCCGATAGTTGTGGAAAATGTCAGGCATGCAGCCAAAATGATAAGTATGTCCACCCCGATGTGAATTTTAGTATTCCTCTTACAACGAAAGTTGGAGTTAAACCGGAGGATATTATCAGCCAGAATTTTCTAAAAGAATGGCGTTCATTTTTGACCAAAAATCCATATGCAGATAAAGAGGTTTGGTCGATAGTTTTAGATTCTGAGAATAAATTATTCAATATTAGTAAGGAGGAGAGCAAACAGATTATCAAAAATCTATCATTGAAATCCTTTTCTGGGGGGTACAAGGTTTCCATTATATGGCTGGCTGAATTGATGCACCATACTGCGGCAAATGGAATCCTGAAAATTTTGGAAGAACCTGCGGATAAAACGTTGTTTATTTTGGTTTCTAATGATTCGGCCAAATTACTTTCAACGATTCTTAGCAGAGTTAGAACCATTGCAATTCGAAAGCCAAATCAAACAGAGATTGCGGATTGGCTAATGAAATTTGAAGAGTGTCCGACGGAGGAAGCTCACCGATTAAGCCGCATGGCTGAGGGTGATGTTAATCTGGCACTTCGGTTACAGGCCGATGATCAATCAAAATTGAATGGATTATTTAGAGAATGGTTGTTGGCGTGCTATGCTCAAAATTATATTCAATTGATTTCTTTTTCGGATGATTTTTCGAAAATGAGCAAAGTGGCACAACAAGCATTTATGCAATATGGCCAAAATGTACTTAGAGAGGTGTTTTTGCAAATCACAAACATTGATAGAACCGAATCACTAACACCTGATTTTCTTCAGTTTGTATCAAAATTAGCTTCCTTATTTACCGAGGAAAAAGTGAGTTATTTCTCAAAAACAATGGATAAATCGGCCTATTTATTGGAAAGAAATGCCAATGTAAAAGTGACATTTCTTGATCTTTCTTTAAAATTATCAGCTGTTTTTAGAAAATGAAGCACATAAAAATTGGAACTCGTGGTAGTAAATTAGCTTTGTGGCAAGCAAATTATGTGGCTTCTGCGTTGTTGAGTAGGGGGTGGAATACTCAAATTGTTACTATCGATACCAGAGGGGATCAACAATTGGACGTTTCTATCTCAAAAATAGGTTCAAAAGGAGTTTTTACGGAAGAAATAGAGGATTGCCTAAGAAGTGGCGACATTGATATCGCAGTACACAGTGCGAAAGACATGCAATCGACCCTTCCGGATGATCTCGAAATTATTGCGTTTACCGAGCGCGAAATACCAAATGATGTTTTAGTAGCAAAAAAATCCGTTGATTTAAGTAAACCAATCCGCATAGGAACCAGCTCTACAAGAAGGGTAGCCATGCTGAAGCATTATTATCCGCATCTAGAGATTGTTCCTATGAGAGGAAATCTTCAAACCAGATTTAAAAAACTGGAAGAAGGACAATGCGATGCTCTTATGTTGGCAAAAGCCGGAGTAGTGAGAATGGGCATGCAAAAATACATCGTTCACGAATTTCCTTTGGATACATTTACCCCACCTGTTGGGCAAGGAGTTGTAGCGATTGAGGCTAAAAAGGATGTTTTGAAAACCATAAGGGATATCTGTAGGGAAGCAATTAATCATGCCCCCTCGGAAATTTGCCTTACGGCGGAAAGAAGTTTCCTGAAGATCTTGGAAGGAGGTTGCAGCATCCCCGCTTTTGCTCATGCCGTTCTTGACGGGCAGAAAGTGAAAATATCTGCTGGTTTATTATCATTAGATGGAACAAAAATTATAAGAAAATCGGGTGTCTCGGAATGGAGTAATAGCGGAGATCTTGGTCGGGCTACCGCAGAAGATTTATTAACTAATGGCGGTGCTGAAATGTTAGAACAAATTAAAAGAGAAATAAAATAATGTTCATGAGTATGCTGTTTAAACGAGTAATAATATTAGCAATTCTGGCTTTCGGCATGTTGAGTTGCGATAGAGATACGGACTTCATCATCACCATTGAAACTCCTTACGGAGAAATGAAGGCTTTTCTTTACGATCAAACTCCAAAACACAAAGAGAATTTTCTAAAATTAGCTAACGAAGGGAAATTTGACAGTACGTTATTTTATCGGGTTATCAATGAATTTATGATTCAAGGAGGTGATATAAATGCTAAAAATGGATTCGAAAACAGTATAAATTATACTGTGCCGGCAGAATTTGACCCTGCATTATTTCATAGAAAAGGAGCGCTCGCCGCTGCTAGACAAATGGATAGGGTTAATCCAGCTAAAGCCTCCAGTGGATCACAATTTTATGTCGTACAGGGAAAGGTTTGGAAAGATTATGAATTGACTACCGACATGAATAAATTGAATAATGCGCTAGCAAGATTAATAAGAATGCAGGAGTACGATAGTTTAGGAAAGTCCTTAATTTCAATTTACGAATCAGGTGATTATGAGAAATATAATAATACCGTATTGGAATTGGTGCCTTTAGTAACTGAAAAAACGGGCTTGGACGTGAGTAAATACATTCAACCAGAAAGGCTAAGAATTTATACCACCATTGGAGGATATC
>JAHEMU010000053.1 GCA_024643485.1 Cytophagales bacterium | reverse complement strand
CATCCGGTGATAGAAATTCATTTCTATTTCTTCGTTCTGAAGGTAATTTATCTAGGGAATAATCAGATAGGTTTAAAGTAAAATTACTTCCACTGATATTTAATTTAAGAGAATTTTCGTCGACAGTTTCAATGCTAAAAATGGACAAATCGGCAGGGGAAACTTCTTTTTCGACAATAGCTGAGTAGCTTTTGGCAAGTTTATCAAGATCGAGTAAAGAAGAAATCTCTCCGTTTTCGATATTCGCTTTAAAGTAACTCTGGCCATTTTTTCCGCTTTTAGCATAAAAAACCGTATTATTTTCTTGCCAGCTTACTCTACTTACAATTCCATACACGAGTGAGTCGGTATTTTGATACAGCATGCGTTCCGCACGCTGATAATCCTCTATAGTTATTTCCGATTTTTTTTCGGTACAACTAATAGCTAAAAGTCCGATGAGGCAAATAGCTAATTGATATTTTTTAAGGAACATACATTTTAAAGTTTAGGTCAGTTACTTGAAGGTAAAGGTAAAGTAAATGAAAGAAAAGAATAATGTAATTAGCGCGGAATAAAGGTGATGGGCGGAGAGAGAGGGAAGTACTTAAGGTGGGTGGGTTTGAAATTGACGTACTGATATGGTCATTTCAACAGTAAAATTATAATAAAAAATTCTTTTAATTTATTGTCCCCTTTTTTGGGGGATGATCAGTATTCGTTAGATAAACGAGCAAACAAAGGTACTTCTTTGTCTCTTTGGTTTTTTGTGCTAACAAAAATGTACCTGAGACCTTCAATACGGAGCTTTTAAGACAAAGAATAGATCTAAACCAGAAAACACAAGGTGTGCCGCATGTGAAACTGAATAAAAAACAGAGACAGACAACAGAGAAAATGAAAATGTGAATAGTAGAAGTTGAGTAAAAAAAATCCCGAATTATGAATCAATATACCTTTTTCCTGGAGGTAGTACAGAGGGAGAAACAATTTGAGAATGCCGAAAAAAAAAGAGAAACACCGCTCTCGCACTGTTTCTCTTGCTGTTTCTGTTTTTGTAGCCCGTAGGGGAATCGAACCCCTGTTACCAGGATGAAAACCTGGCGTCCTAACCCCTAGACGAACGGGCCAATTTTTGTTCTTTTTCTCGGCGTTTCCGAAAATTGATGTGCAAAAGTAGTTATCCTTTTTTATCTACGCAACATTTATAGTAAAAAAAATGTAAATATTTTTTTTACCTGCTATTATGAGCTTCAAACGGATACAATTGATCCATTATTTTGAGAAAAACCATGTGATTGTTGGAAATTATCGAATAATTTTCCCAATTAGTAACACTTTTTATTGAAAAGTGTTTTAAGGGTAATTATTTTGTTTAAATTCGCAAAGTCGTGTAATTATTTTTAGATTGGCAATTTGCATCTGTTGTAGAGAATTAACTTTATTGACTTTTTAAATGGTTTTAGTTCTAGTCGGTTATTTTTTAGCACTCATTGTGTCCTTTTATTTACTAGCACAAGTAAGTGATAAATATTTCGTCGTTTCCTTAGACAAAATTGCTGAGCGTCTCAATATGTCCCATGATATGGCCGGTGCCACATTAATGGCAGTTGGTTCTAGTGCTCCTGAGTTATTTGTTGCCCTCATTTCTGTATTTAAGTCAGGTGGTGCTCATAAAGAAATTGGAGTTGGAACAATAGTGGGTTCCGCACTTTTTAATATTTTGGTTATAATAGGTGCGTCTGCAATGGTAAGAAAAGCAGTGTTACAATGGCAACCCGTTTTACGGGACATGCTGTTTTACTTGCTTAGTATTATTGGATTATATGTAGTTTTCCATGATGGTAATGTTACACTTATAGAGGCTTCTGTATTAGTTGCTGTATATATTCTGTATCTAGTGGCTGTTTCTAAATGGAGAAAGATATTTCCATTTGAAGAGTTGGATGTGAAAGATCCTGAAGTAGAACAAGAGGTTGAAGATGCTGGATGGATGGTTGTTTTTAAACCATTTGATTATTTATTAAGCAAGTTTTATGCTTCTCCTCAATTTTATGTGGCTAATTTTTTAATTTCTATTTCCATGATTGCCCTTTTATCGTGGGTGTTAGTGGAAAGTGCCATTGAAATTTCCTATATCCTTGAAATACCTGAAGTAATCATTGCCCTAACTGTCTTAGCAGTAGGTACCTCCATACCGGATTTAATGTCAAGTATCATTGTTGCAAAACAGGGCCGGGGTGGTATGGCCGTGAGCAATGCCATCGGGTCAAATATATTTGATATATTAATCGGATTAGGATTGCCCTGGGCGTTAGTCATTGCTATCAATAAAACCAATGTAGTGGCAGATACCTCAGGCCTGCTTGAATCTATTATGCTTTTATTTGGTTCCGTCATCTTTATTTTTGGGATCCTAATTATCCGGAAATGGAGGGTAGGGCAAACGGTCGGTTTTATTTTGATCGGGTTGTATATGATTTATCTGATTTGGTCAGGAATCTCAATGAATAATTGATTCACTTTTGAGTCTTAAAAGTAGATTCTTTCCCTTCTATATTATTATTATCTATGATCAAGAAAATTTTTAAATACACCTTTCTTTCAATCCTTATTTTCTTCTTTTGTATATTTTGTTTAGGGCTGTATCTCAATGAACCTCTTCCTGAGGGTGAATCGGGAATAAAAGCGGATTCTTTAGCAGATGAGATGCTAAAATCTATAAATATAAAGGGATACGATGATCTGGAATTGATTGAATGGGAATTACCACGTGGTCATCGGTTTAAATGGTTTAAAAATGAAAAGATGGTTGAGGTAGAATGGGAAACCTACCACGTTAATTTGGATACTCGAACTCTACTCGGTAATGCGACCAGCGATGGTAAGGAATTAACAGGACAAGAGTTATCAAATGCATTAAATACGGCTTGGCAATACTTTGCAAATGACTCTTTTTGGTTGGTAGCACCTTTTAAAGTATTTGATGAAGGGGTACGCCGAACTTTTGTATCTACAAAAGAGGGAAATGGATTATTAGTGACATATACGTCTGGTGGAGTTACTCCAGGCGATTCGTATCTGTGGATTCTGGATGAAAATAATCGACCGATAAAATGGAAAATGTGGGTGAAGATAATTCCAATAGGAGGGATGGAAGTATCCTGGACCAATTGGAACCAAATAAACGGCGTTTGGTTTTCTTCCGAACATCAATTTTCTATTCCTTATTCTTTTGAAATTAATAATATTAAGGTGCAGTAAAAGGGGCTATTCGTTCTTATAAACCAATTTAAATAGTTTTCCGGCATAATTGAAAGACCCCATTTTAGTTTGACATAACAAGTAAAGTTCACCTTTCTTATCAACCGAAATGGAATTGATTAAGAATTCAGGGACTACCAATTGCTCACCTTCGTCAATTAGTGTGTCCGATGGCATTGCGTATTGATGGATGTTTGCAATGATATGCTTGGTCGTTTTTATAGAATCCTTATTTGATACGTCAGAGGTGTATAAATCACCGTTCCAGTCTGAAGTGATGTACTTTCCTTGAAGATCAGGGAATTCGTTTCCTCGGTACACTTGAATCCCTGTAATAGCTATTCCAAACTGATTGACTACTTTATGAGGTAGATTAATCAATGGAAAAGTATTATTTTCAACAAGTAATTGTTTATAGGTTTCATCTTCTGTTAATGAATCGCCTTCGTATTTTGGCCAACCGTAATTTTTGCCTGACTGAATTAAATTAACTTCCTCGTTTAATCCTTTGCCGACATCAGCAACTAATAGTTGGTTGGTTTTTGAATCAAATGAAAAGCGATAAGGGTTTCTAAATCCAAATGCAAAAATTTCCTTTGGGGTGTTGGGTAGTAACGGATTGTCCTTCGGAATAGCATAGGGGAGATCACCATTATTTGTTACGTCAATTCGAATAACGGTTCCTAACATATTTGTCAAATTTTGGGCCTCCGCAGGGTCGCCCGATCCGATTCCAATATATAAATATCCATCAGGTCCAAATTCCAATTGACCACCCACAGCAAATAACCCAGGATGATCCAATTCCAATATTTTATGCTCTGATTTTAGTATTTGATCATTCGTTTCAGACCATACAAAGGATGAAACGGTGATTTTTACCCCTCCAATATTCTTTACCATGGAGGAGGTATAAAAGGCGTAAAATTTGTGATTACTTGAATAATCGGGATCTAAGGCCATGCTTAACAAGCCCATTTCAGCAAAAGTGCTGTCCATTGGTGCCATCAAAGTGGATAAATCTGCATAAACGGTTAGTGAGGAGCTTTGAGGGGTATATTTTGAAATCTTCCCAGTTTGAGAAACGACACAAAACGTTTGTTCATTTTCAGAAATATCAATCAGCTGAAGTGGGCTTTGGAGAGAATCTAGCATGGGTTCCAAGTAAAATTGGAAATTTGAGTGGACTAATTCAGGGGCAGATTCATTTGAACTGCTACATGAAACATAACCGAACGAAAATAACCCAATAACTAAGGAATAGACCGAATTCTTCATATTTGAATGCATTTGAGCCTATTAATATAGTCAAATTTTATCAATGAGGTATTCATCAAGACATAAAAAAAGCCATCAGATATTTTCTAATGGCCTTTTTTTATAAGTGTCAGATATGCTTTAACTTAATCAGTTATTACTGAAAACTGGGTTTTTACTGAATTCCCTAAGCGTTTTGTAATGAGAGATAATCGCAGAAAACATGTATTTATGATCATGGTATTCCAAGCCGTATTCTTTTACGGTATTTTTAACAATCTCAGATATTTTGCGATAGTGTACATGACAAATGTGTGGGAATAAATGGTGCTCAATTTGAAAATTTAGTCCGCCAATATACCAATTTAATAATCTGCTTTTCATTCCAAAGTTCGCAGTAGTTACTACCTGATGAGCCGCCCAACTATTGTCGATATCACCATTGAAGGCTGTTTCAAAATGTTTGTCTTCCACAACGTGCGCTAATTGGAATGTTACCGCAAGAATGAACCCTGCAAATGCATGAATGATGAAAAATCCAATTAAAACTTGAACAACTGTAAATGGGGTAAATAGAATAGGCAATACTACGATATAGCTGTAATAAACTACCTTCGTTATTACCATGATAATATACTCTCTGATGTATTCAGATTTTGTCTTGATATAGTCGTCTTTTTTATACCTCACGATTCCCTTGAAATCTTTAGTTGTTACCCAAACAAGGGTATTGAGAGAGTAAAGCAACCAACCATAAATATGTTGAAATTTATGGAACCATTTCCATGGAGTAAAAGGAGATAACCGAACTATACCACCATTGTCAATGTCTTCATCTAAACCATGAACATTAGTGTAGGTGTGGTGTTTAACATTGTGCTGAATTACCCAATTGTATTTACTAGCACCAACCATATTTGCGGTGTAGGCTAAGGCTTTATTGATAAACTTATTTTTTGAATACGCTCCATGAGCTGCATCGTGCATAATGGACATTCCAATTCCAGCCATTGTGATACCCAATAAGGCACACATGATAGCCGCTACCCATAAAGGCATAGAAACTGTCATTAATAAAACGTATGGCAACCAGTATGCAATAAGCAAAATAACCGTTTTGCTCACCATTTCTACATTGGCTGTTTTTTTAATGTTGTTCGATTTAAAGTACTGATTAACACGTTGAGTTAAATCAGCATATAATCGATCACCAGTGGGAGAATTAAATTTTACGTTCATTTTAAATAAGATATAAAGGTATTATTATAATTTCACAAATATAACACTAAAATTTTCGAATTCGTTACCAATAAACCTGTAAAGTAAGGAATTCATCGATTTTGTTATAAAATAAATATCCTATGGAAATCATTTTTTGTCGGTAATTGTGAAATACATACCTTTAATAAATGAAGTATAGAATAGGGATTTTGTTGATAATTGGCTATTCACTTTCGATTTATGGTCAAAATGATAGCATTACTTTTTATTATGAACAGGCCAAAAAATTTAAAAGTGAACAATCATTAGAGGGATATCTTGAAAACATCCAAAAAGCCAACAGATTAAGGCCTCATCACCCTACTTTACTGTATCATCTGGCAGCCGCTCAAGCTTTAAGTCAAAATATGAATAGTACTTATGAGACTTTAGAGCAACTTTTACTTATGAATGCGGAGATAAGCATTGAAGAGGAAGAGGATTTCAAACTATTTAGAGAAACGGAACGGTATACGCAACTGTTAGAGCTTCAAGAAAAACTTAAAAAATCTGTAGATCATGGCGTTGATTTTATGAAAATTTCCCAAGGACAATTTCATCCTGAAGGAATCGCATTTCATAAAAATAGCCATCAAATTTTCTTAGGCGGAGTACATGAACGAGCTGTGACATCGATCTCTTATGAAGGTATAGCTCATACGTTAATTGATTATGAGGCTGATACTGCAATTTATTCTGTCATGGGGTTGGAAGTAGATTTAAAAAACAATCGGTTATGGTTTTGCACGGCGGTGCTGCCACAAATGAAGGAATATAATTCAAAATTAGATGGATATTCGTCTTTGTTCGAATTGGATTTGGCATCTGGGAAATTGTTAACTAGGATTATTGCAAAAAACGGAAATACGTTCGGTGACTTAATTATTTCTGAAGATGGAACTGTGTATATAAGTGACGGTGCCGCTAATACGATTTATACCGCGAGGTCTGGTGATACCGAATTTAGGGTATGGAAAGATTTAAGAGGGTATTTTCGGAATTTACAAGGCATGGCATTTGCCGATGCTTCTACTTTAATTTGTAGTGATTATGTTTCTGGTCTTTACCGCATAGATGTAAAAACAAAGCAGTTCGAAAAAATCAATTTTGAACCAGCTATTCCATGGAAAGGTATTGACGGGCTCTATTATTATAAAAAGACAATCATCGCCATAGAAAATGGGTCAAATCCCATGCGTGTAGTTCAATATGAATTAAATAAGAAACTAAACAAGGTGGTGAGTTATAAAACTTTGGTGCAAAATGTCGAATCCCTCAACGAACCAACCCAAGGATATTTAAATAAATCCCGTTTTATTTTTCTATCCAACAGCCCTTGGCGATTTTATGAAAATAACCAGCCCGATAGGGCAAAAATTCAACCAACATTATTGAAAGAAATCCAATTAAAGTGAATTTTCAATAAAATTTTAATGGATGATGAAATAAAACGATAACCAATTCGACTTAAAGAGACAACCTTACTACTATGAGCAAGAAAAAAACTAAAATTACCATTGCAGAAGTAATTAAAACAATAATACTTCCTAGGTGGAAATTAGTCGCTATTGGACTTATTTTAATTGTTTTAAATAAGATAGCCGGCTTGGCGATGCCAGCGGCCTCTAAATATTTGATAGATGATGTAATAGCGAATAAAGATTTAGAATTATTAAAATATTTACTTGCCGGGGTAGCTGCGGCATTGTTAATCCAATCGATTACTTCGTACTTATTGACCCTGTTACTAAGTGTAGAGGCACAACACTTGATCTCCAAATTGAGAGTACAGGTTCAAAAACATATTCTTAAACTCCCTGTAAGATTTTTCGACAATACTAAATCCGGAACATTGGTTACTCGAATCATGACGGACGTTGAAGGTGTCAGAAATATAGTAGGGACAGGGCTAGTTCAGTTATTTGGTGGAATACTTTCCGCAGTGCTTTCTATTTATTTGATGGTACAAATCAGTTGGCAATTAACCGTTTTTGTATTAATTCCAGTATTGATTTTTGGCGTCATTTCTTTAAAAGCATTCAGTTATATAAGACCGATTTTCAGGAAACGTAGTGAAATAAACGCAGAAGTAACAGGCAGATTGACTGAATCCCTAAATGGAATTCGAGTGATAAAGGGTTTTAATGCCGAAGACCAAGAAATAGGCACCTTCGAAAAAGGGGTAGAGCAACTCTATTTAAATATTAGAAAATCATTAACTACGACTTCTTTTGTGACTAGTACTTCTACATTTTTGCTTGGATTGGCAACTGTGGGAATCATGGGAATTAGTGGTTATATGATTATAAATGATACACTAACTATTGGTGATTTCTTGTCTTTCTCACTCTATCTTGGTTTTATGATTGCACCCATTATTCAAATGAGCAACATAGGTACTCAGATGACCGAGGCGTTTGCTGGATTAGACAGAACTCAGGAAATAATGAATGAATCCACGGAGGAAGATCATTTGGCTGATACACAGCCTTTTAAATCCATTAAAGGTGATTTAGAATTTCATCACGTGAGCTTTGCTTATGAACAAGATAAAGAAGTGCTTTCAGACATTTCTTTTACTGCGAAATCAGGTTCAGTAATTGCTTTAGTGGGAAGCTCTGGTTCTGGAAAAACTACCATTGCAGGCCTTGCCGCTTCTTTTTTAAGACCTACTGCTGGTAAAGTTACGATGGATGGAATGGATGTGAATACACTGTCTCTTAATGATTACAGAAGTCATTTAGGTGTAGTTTTACAAGATGATTTTCTGTTTGAAGGGACGATACGAGAAAATATTTTATTCCCAAGACCTGAGGCTACCGAGGAGCAGGTAATTGCAGCTGCAAAAGCCGCGAATGTGGATGAATTTACCAACCGTTTTGAAGATGGATTAAATACCATTATTGGTGAAAGAGGAGTGAAACTTTCAGGTGGTCAGAGGCAACGAATTGCTATTGCAAGGGCTATTCTAGCAGACCCTAAAATTTTGTTGCTGGATGAAGCCACAAGTAATCTGGATACAGAAAGTGAAGGTCTTATTCAAGAAAGTTTGGCCAATTTAATGGTGGGTCGAACCACCATTGTGATTGCTCACAGGTTATCAACTATCAGACGAGCGGACCAAATTTTAGTGATTGAAAGTGGTAAAATAGCCGAACAAGGTAAACATGATGAATTGATAGAAGCGAAAGGCAGATATTATCAACTCTATACCTATCAAGCGAGAATTTAATTATCAAGGTGCGGATTAAGTTGAATAGCTGCTGATTTTAATTAAATTAGCAGCTTAACTTAATCCGTAATTATGAAACAGTTGCTTTCATTAATTCTACTTGTCTCTTCTTTAAGTAGTTTTTCTCAAGAACAGATCAATCTTTCAACTTTGAAAGATTTTGAAGTAGGTAAAAATTGGCAAATTGTCGGTGGTATTTCTTCTAATCCTTTTATCGATAATCACGTCGAGCTTACCAAAGGAACAGGAATTCTCCTAAACGTCCCGGATAAAAAACACAGTTCCAATTTACTCACCAAAGCAAAATACGGTGATGTGGATGTCGAATTGGAGTTTATGATGCCAAAAACGAGTAATTCTGGAATTTATCTACAGGGTAGATATGAAATTCAACTGTTGGATAGCTGGGGGAAAATTAATCCTAATTATGGCGATTGTGGCGGTATATATAAAAGGAGAAGACCCGATCAATCACTTTATGAGGGGCATGCACCTTTGATAAATGCGAGTACAGCTCCTGGTACATGGCAGAAAATCTATATTTCATTTCAAGCGCCAAGGTTTGATGAAAAAGGGAGTAAAACTCAAAATGCAAAAATTTTAAAGGTGATCCTAAACGGATTTACTATCCACGAAAATATTGAACTAAGCGGTCCAACAGGAGGGCCTATAAGTGAAGAAGAAGCTGCAGAAGGACCAATTATGATTCAAGGGGATCACGGTCCAGTGGCATTTAGAAATATTAAAATCACAGGATATAAGCAGGCAAAAGTGGATTTTAGGAATATTTCCTACGATTATTATGAAGGCGAGGTTCCGAAATTGCTGTATTTCGATTATAAAGGATTAACACCAACTTCTGGGAAAACGGATGGCGTCGATTTATCAATGGCTAAAAAAGACAACGGTTGGTCGGTGGTATTTAAAGGTAAATTGGAGATTCCCGAAAGTGGAAAGTATGTTCTAGGAATTCAAGCAGGCGGTTCGAGCCAACTCTTTATTGATGGAAAACAGTTAATGGATTACGGTTGGGCAAGGGGAAATTGGCCTGCAAGAGAAAGCGATTGGATTGAACTTGAAATGGGAAGTCATGATGTAGAATTACATTATTCGAAGGTGGATGGCTGGCAAACTGCCGGACTAGGATTTTTTATTCGAGGTAAAAACATCAGAAGAACCGCACTTCATACTGGAATTACTCCACCAGAAACTGAAAGTACCGAATCGCCAGTTTACCTCGATGCGAAAGAGGTTCGGGTGATAAGAAGTTTTATGGGTTACCCCAATAGTGAAGGAAAAGAGGAAGTGCTTACCCGCGTGGTAAATACTGGAACTCCACTAAAATTGCATTATTCAATAAATCTTGAAAATGGTGCGCTGTTAAAACTGTGGCGGGGAGAATTTTTAGATATGAGTGAAATGTGGAACGGCCGTGGAAATGCTAGAGCCAACACTCGTGGCGTTGAACTTCTTTTTGGAAATGAATCTGAAGTGAATTTGGAATTTGAATCTAAGGGTTATACCATCGATTCGGATGGATATCCCGTTTTTAAATTTGCCAATGGATCAAATAGTTATTCGCAAAAAATTACCATTGAAGAAGGTAAAGTAATCAATCGTACTATAAACCCTTCCTTTGAAAAAGAAGCTCAATTTCAACTTGTAAAGGCCAATAATATCAATAAAATAAGCGAAGACTTATATACGATTAACGATTGCCAATATTTTATTAAAGTGACTTCCGGCGTCATAAACTTGATACAAAAAGATGGGTATCAAGTTTTAGTTACACCACTCAAATCTACATCATTCACCTATTCAATTATCTGGTAATATGAAAAAATCAATTATTCTATTCTTTTCAATTGTATTGGTGATAATTGGAAATGCACAAAATAAGGAACAGGATTACTATGCAATTTTGGAGGTAGTCATGCCGTCAGACGTGATGCTAGAGGTTGGTGGGTTAACGACTCTTCCGAATGGTTCTGTAGGGGTTTCTACTCGAAGAGGGGAGATCTTTATTGTTGAAAATCCAACAGGTGCGGCACCTGTGGTAAGAAAATTTGCAGA
>JAHEMU010000052.1 GCA_024643485.1 Cytophagales bacterium | reverse complement strand
GTTGAAAGTTTATAACAGAGGCGCTAGTAATCTACTTAGGGACTCAAGTAGGCGGTGTCGTCTGTTTCGAAGTTGCCAATGCGATAGATGGATCTCTTTACTGAAAGATAAGTCCTCTGTGAAGATTATATCTACTTTTTCGGCAAAGGATTCACTATAAATAATAGCATTGACCTCTAAGTTTTGCTCGAAACTTCTGAAATCCATATTTGCAGAACCAATGGAGGAAAGTAAATCGTCAATTACCAGTATTTTGGAATGGATAAAGCCTTTTTCATATTGGAATATTTGGACACCAGCTTCAAGTAATTCTTCAAAATAACTTTGGGAACTGTATTGAACAATTCTAGAGTCACTTTTTCCGGGGAGAATGATCTTAACCTCCACTCCTCCAAGTGCGGCTGATTTTAAAGCAGTAAGCACACTTTCATTTGGGATAAAATATGGGGAAATAATATGCACAGATTTTTCAGCAGACGTAATAGCAGAGAAATAAGCCTTCATTACTCCTTTATAATCGGTATCTGGCCCACTAGCCAATACTTGAATGAGGTTATTTATTTCAATCTTCACTTGAGGAAAATATTGTTCCTCATTAATAATTTCTTCATCTGATAAAAAATACCAATCCGTTAAAAAGATTAGTTGGAGATCTTTTACCGCCTCACCTTCAATTTTGAGGTGGGTATCGTGCCAAGATACCCCTAGTTCGGGATCGTTTTCAAGGTATTTGTCAGAAATATTAATACCTCCAATAAATCCAGTAACACCATCAACGACTACAATTTTACGATGGTTTCTGTAATTTATTTTGCTGGTAAAAGTATGAAAACGTACCCGCATGAATTCTTGAACTTTGACGCCTGCATCTTCTAATTCTTGAATAAAACTTGAGGACAAATCCCAACTGCCTACACTATCGTATATAAAACGAACGACAACTCCTTCTTTTGCTTTGCTAATGAGAATGGATTTAATTTCTGATGCGACTTTTCCTTCCTCAAATATGTAGTATTCAAAATGGATGTGATGTTTTGCGTTTTTTAGAGAATCAAGAATGGATTGAAACGTGGAGCTACCGTTGGGTAAAAGTTCGAGTGAATTTTGGGAAGTAAGTCGGGACTTATTATTTCTCATAATCAGTTTCATCACCTTTTCTTTACTTGCGGCTGAAGTTAACTTTTTATGAAACTGTTTATCCAGAGCTTGTTCTTCAGTAATTCGTCTGATTCTTGCCAAATCAAGCTGTTTTTTACCTTCAAATAATCGCTCTTTTTTGAAATTATGGCCGAAGTAAAAGTAAAAGATTAGACCAAAAATGGGTAGGAGAAGTAATACTAGGATCCAGGACAGTGTTTTTAATGGAGGTCGATTATCGAGTATAACATAAATGACAGTGGTGATTGCTACTAAATAATAGCCAATGGTTATAATTGTCCTGAAATCAGGTTCGAAATTCATTAATCTCCTGTTCGTTTACTTTGGTAAATTACCACATATTCTCATTACAATCCATTTATTTTAGAAATCTTTATATTCCCAATATAATATAATATCATATAAACGTAGTACTGTAAAATAGGTCTGTAATCGCAGTAATATGACAAAAATTGCAATATAATTATGTGCGATCGGCGCGATTTCAATTGATAATTAGTAAAAATTTGCATCAAAATTGTGGTATTTCTGTTATTTTTTGTTTATTTACAGATTGGCAATAGTCCTAAAGCGTCATTTTTAGTCGCTTTTAAATTTTTTAAACTATGCGTATTAAACATTTCTTTATCCTGTTATTAGCAATGGTATTTGCTGTTCAGGGCTCGGGTGAAAATTCAAATACTCAACTGATTCAACATAATGAATCTGTTAAATCATATAGCTTCGTTGTAATAGGTGCTTTTGTATTTCAAATGAATGCGAAAAAGTATGCCGCTTACATGAAAAAGAAGAATGTGGAGGTCAAATATGCAATCAACCCATTCCGAAATCTGTATTATGTTTATACCTACTATTCTGAAGTTAAAGAAGAAGCTGTAACAGAAGTTTATAAAGTACGAGAGAAGTATAAAATACCAGATGCATGGGTATATACCGGACCACTTGCTGGTTTAGAAGGTGTGAAAATCCAGCCGGAATTAAATTACACCGAAATTGTTAAAACCGAGGAAAACAAACCGGAATACACGTATATCCCTCAAGATCCAGACGAAGAAGTAATTAATGCTACAAAAGAATTAGTAGTAGCAGATACTTCAGGGAATATTGATGAATTAATTAAGGAAGAACCTGCTATTGTTGTAACACAGGTGGAGGATACTCCAACCGAGGAACGACCTTTTGGCAAAATTCAGCCAGCTGATATTCCTGAACCTGTCATTAATGAAGACTTTAAAGTGTATGTAAATGCTATTAATTCAAAACAATTAACAGAGGTTACAGGCCCTGTTGAGATTTTTGATGAAGTGAGAAATCGCCGAATTAAGGATGTGGAATCGCAAACCTTATTTGGTTTGAATGACCCTAAAAATGGTGATGGTACGGTGCGATTGATAAGTCGAATTTTCGGTTACCGACCTAAAGAGGCTATATTAAATTTACTCGATCCCGTAGCAGCAGATAGTCTTGGATTAACCTATACCGTGGGTGATAGCATTGTAATAGATTTGCCTTTAGAACGACTACAAAAAGGTGACATCGCGGTTATGTGGAATGTATTGTTTTATAAAGATGCTGCAATAATGAGACCTGAAAGTAAGGCGGAGTTAAATAGTCTACTTCAAATGTTGCAAGAAAACGATAACATGAAAATTGCGTTACATGGTCATACCAATGGAAACTCCAGGGGGTCAATAATTCATATAGGTGATAATGACTTTAATTACTTTTCACTTAATGGAGACCACGTTACCGATAGAGGTACGGCCAAACAACTTTCAGAATATAGAGCAGCGACCATTCAAATGTGGTTGTCATCTAATGGTATAGATAAGTCTAGAATGAGTGTAAATGGCTGGGGTGGGGATAAGATGCTTCACGATAAAACAGACCCCAAAGCGTATGAAAATGTACGCGTAGAAGTCGAGATTGTAGAAAATTAAGATTATTTTACCTACCGCTTATAAAAACTGTGCTTTGATATAAGTTCAGAAATGCATACTATGTGTTAAAATTTAACCGTATGCGAAATTACTTACTAGTCTTTTTTCTTGTCACTGGCAGTTTTGCTTTTAGTCAAGTGGAAAAATCACCTAATAGAGTCGAGGGTGAAGGACAATGGCCACAATTAATTATCAGAGGAGTAACCCTCATTGATGGAACAGGTGCGCCTCCCATAGGCCCTGTCGATATTGTAATTGAAAAAAATCGCATTTCAAAAATCCAAGTGGTAGGTTCTCCTGGAGTTGCTATTAATGACCGTCGACGTCCTGCATTGATGGAAGGAGGGAAAGAGATTGACGCGAATGGAATGTATGTTTTGCCTGGTTTCATCGATATGCACGGTCATATTGGTGGGTCCGCACAGGGAGCCAATGCTGAATATGTTTTTAAATTATGGATGGCTCATGGAATAACAACCGTTCGTGACCCAAGTTGTGGGAACGGCCTAGAGTGGGTGCTGGATCAAAAGAATAAAAGTGCTAAAAATCAGATAACGGCACCTCGATTATTTGCATACACTGGTTTTGGGCAAGGCAGTAAAACACCGATCACGACAGCGGAACAAGCGCGTGAGTGGGTACGTCAAAATCAAAAAAACGGAGCAGATGGTATTAAATTTTTTGGCGCGGCTCCGGAAGTGATGCAAGCTGCACTGGAAGAAAATAAAAAATTGGGATTAAGATCTGCTTGTCATCATGCTCAGATGGATGTGGCGAGGTGGAACGTGGTGAAAAGTGCAAAAGCAGGACTCACTTCAATGGAACACTGGTACGGTTTGCCTGAAGCAATGCTCGAAAACACCACCATTCAAAATTATCCGTTAGACTACAATTACCAAAATGAGCAAGACCGGTTTAGTGAGGCAGGTAAATTATGGAAACAAGCAGCTCAGCCAGGTTCGGATAAATGGAATGCAACGATGAAAGAATTGTTGGATTTGGATTTCACCTTGGACCCAACATTTAATATTTACGAAGCTTCCCGCGACCTTCATCGTGCGAGAAGACAGGAATGGCATGAAGATTATACCATGCCTAAACTTTGGGATTTCTATCAGCCATCCATGGTTTCTCATGGTTCGTACTGGCACGATTGGGGAACTGAGCAGGAAGTGGCATGGAAAGAAAATTATGCGATATGGATGCAGTTTGTCAATGAGTATAAGAATAAAGGAGGTAGAGTTACTACGGGTTCTGATTCGGGTTTCATCTTTCAATTGTATGGATTTGCTTATATACGAGAACTTGAATTATTGAGAGAATCTGGTTTCCATCCATTAGAAGTAATAAGATCAGCTACTTTATTTGGTGCACAAGCATTGGGTGCTGAAAAGGATTTGGGAAGTGTAGAAATTGGAAAACTAGCAGATTTAGTTATTGTGGAGGAAAACCCGCTAAAAAATCTTAAATATTTATACGGAACAGGTGCCATCAAGTTAAATGAAAACAATGAAGTGGTGAGGGTAGGAGGTGTGAAATACACCATAAAAGATGGTATTGTTTACGATGCTCAACAATTATTGAAAGACGTGAAAGCAATGGTGGATGCCGAAAAGGAAAAAACTGGATATAAAATTTATCAACCTGGATTTAAAGATAGATAATTAAAAGAAGAGCCATTTGATCATACAAGTGGCTCTCTTTTTTTATAGGAAGTACTTTTTATACCACCACTGGAACACAAGGTATGACCAGTAACTAGCGTGGGAATCTCCTGGAGAAATGGAATGTAAATTTGTTCTAAGCTTTCGAACGGCAGAATAATTAAAAATCCCTTGTTCTTCGACCAATGATTTCGAAAATAGCGCTTGGATGTTTTCTCTTTTATCTATTTTCTTCAACCACTGAAGTAACGGAACTTCAAATCCTTGTTTAGGTCGATGGAATAATTTTTCTGGTAACCGGTCTTTAAATGCTTCGTTTAGTAAGTGTTTACCAATTCCGTCTTTGATTTTAAAGGAAGGAGGCAAACTCATCGCAAAGTTAACCACCGACTTGTCGAGAAATGGCACCCTTACTTCTAGCCCATTCGCCATTGACATGCGATCAACTTTCGTTAACATATCTCCAGGTAAAACGAGCTTTAAGTCGGCTTTCAAAAAATCATTCAGATTTACATCTGATTTGTTCAAGTGATTTATAAAGGCATTTCGGTATTCTGAATAATCAGAAGGGTTAAAGAGCTTATTAATGGAAGGAAGAAGCATTTTCGCAACGGCTTTTTCATCTATAAATCGCGCCCACTCCCAGTAACGATCCATTGGTTTTTGTTTTAACCCCTTTGCATATCGTTTTACTTGACGGAATTTATCCAAAACCGCATTGCTTCTTGAGGAAGGCAGTAAGGATAAAAGTGGAGAAACCGATTTTAACAAATTGGATTTAAAATCAGGGGTTATGGATTGATGGAGAGCTAAATGTTTGCGATAGCCAGCAAATAATTCATCAGCTCCGTCCCCTGATAAGGCTACAGTCAGATCTTTTTTGGTTTCCTTGCTAAGCAGGAAATATGCGATGGACGACGAATCAGCAAATGGTTCATCGAAATAATCCATAATATCTTCTAAATTCTTTTCAAAATCACTATATCCAAGATTAATCCGGTGGTGATTTGATTGAATGTGATTTGCGACCAAAGTTGAATATTCTGATTCATCAAAATACCGATGGTCAAACCCGATGGAATAGGTATTTAAATCATCTTTTTGCTCCTTCGCAATTGCTGAAATTATTGACGAATCAAGCCCTCCAGATAAAAAGGTACCAATGGGAACGTCTGAAATGAGCCGTTTACTGATAGACTCCTGCATTAAGGTGTTTATTTGTTTAGCGGCGTCATCGAAGCTTCCGTTAAATGGGCGAACATCTTCATCCTGTTCACTCTTCCAGATAGAAACCAGATTTCCGTTGCCACTAATCTCAATCATACCACCAGGAGGTAATTTATTTACACCATTAAGTATGGTTTTCGGAGCTGGAATATAGTTGAGTTGGAAATAAGTAATTAGGGCTGAATGGTCAATTTCTTTTTGAATACCATAACAGAGCAACGATTTCATTTCTGACGCGAAAATAAGCTTATCATCATCCATTAGATAATAAAGCGGCTTAATTCCATACCTGTCTATGGCGAGAATCATCGAACCTTCTTCTCGGTCATAAAAGGCAAACGAGAAAAAACCATTTAATTTCTCAATTCCTGATTTTCCAAAGTGAATCAAGTGATAAAGGAGAACCTCTGTATCGGAATGACCATTAAACGCTTGACCTAGACCAATTAATGGTTTTTTAAGTTCATTGAAATTGTAGATTTCACCGTTAAATACGAGTACATATCGGTCATTTTCAGCATACATTGGTTGATGACCTGCAGGTGAAGTATCAATAACTGAAAGCCGACGATGTCCAAGCCCTACTCGGTGGTCATTAAATGTGTTTTGGAAGTCAGGCCCCCTGGAAGCGAGTGCTTTTGTAGCATTAGCCAAATTGATCATACTAAGTTGACCAATCATATTAAATCCATAAACGCCTGTAATTCCGCACATTTAATTTTTAATTAAAGCATTCCAAAGTATTTCAGCTGGGTGCAAAGCATGTCGATTAGCTCCGTCGTGTATTTGATGCCTACAACTAGTTCCTGCCGCTGCAATAATAGTTTCATCTGAAGCATTTCGCACTGCAGGTAATAATACTAATTCTCCTACTTTTTGAGAAATTTCAAAGTGCTCTTTTTCATAGCCAAAAGAACCCGCCATTCCGCAGCATCCACTGGGTATTACTTTTACTTTATAATTCTCGGGAATGCTTAATATGTTTTTCGTGTGAGAAACCGAGCTGATTGCTTTTTGATGGCAGTGGCCATGAATCAACACTTCCTTTTCTTCGGAGTTGAATTGTTCTTTTTTAATATTCCCTTTTTGCCACTCTTTCGCTAAAAATTCTTCGAAAGTAAAACAATGTTTCGATAATTGTACAGCAGTAGGTCGTAAGTCGTTATCTACCAAATCCAGGTATTCATCACGGAAACTTAGTATGGTAGACGGCTCTGTCCCTATTAGAGGAGTTTGCTCAGACACCTTATCAGCATAAAATTTAACATTTTTAATGGCTACCTTTTTTGCCTCATCTAGATAACCTTTGCTGATATATGTTCGGCCGCTTTCTTCATTTTGCAATAAGGTAACATGATATCCAAGAGCTGTTAAAAGGCGCACAGCTGCCGACCCTCCATTTACGTCTGAATAATTGGTGAATTCATCTGCGAAGAAATAGACAGACTTTACGGGCTTTTTCGGCTGTAATTGTGAATTATTTTTTTGGAACCATGTATATAATGTTTGCTTAGCTACCGGTGGGAGTGAGCGTTTTTTAGCAATTCCAGCTACCGACTTGATAACAGAGGAGCTTATTTTACTGGTAATAAATAAATTTGAAATAGCAGGAATATTAGCAGCAAACTTATATAAAACTGAAAAATTAGCCATTAACCGAGTGCGGAAAGATGGGCCATGAGATTTGTAGTGTTGATATAGGTATTCTGCTTTTAGTTTAGCCATATCAACGTTTGATGGACATTCTCCTTTACACCCTTTACAAGACAAACAAAGATCAAGAATTTCTAATCCTTCTTGGTTATTAAAACCACCGGTAGTTTCGGGGTGAGACAGTGCCTCACGAAGAATGTTTGCTCTTGCTCGCGTGGTATCGCGCTCATCTCGTGTTGCCATATAAGATGGACACATGGTTCCTCCCGACTTCTCGGTCTTTCGGCAATCGCCTGAACCATTACAAAGCTCGATGGCTCTTAATATGCCTTCTGTTTTATCAAAGTTGAAAATGGTATTGAATTGCGGTGTTTTTTGCCCTGGGTAGAATCGTAAATTGGAATTCATAGAAGGGGTATCAACAATTTTCCCCGGATTGAATATATTTTTAGGATCCCAGGCTTTTTTAATTTCCTTAAGTAATTGATAATTATAATCTCCTATCATATAAGGAATAAACTCTCCTCTCAATCTACCGTCGCCATGTTCTCCACTTAAACTTCCTTTATATTTTTTAACAAGTTCGGCAATTTCTTGTGCCACTGTTTTAAATAGTCGATTTCCTTCTTCCGTTTTCAAATTAATGATTGGTCGAAGGTGAAGTTCTCCAGAACCTGCGTGTGCATAATGAACGCAAAATAGATTGTGTTTTACTAAGCTTTCATTGAATTCTTTTATGTATTCAGGTAAATCTTGAACATCAACGGCAGTATCTTCAATTACAGGTACTGGCTTAGCATCGCCTGGGATATTTGAAAGTAGCCCAAGTCCAGCTTTCCTTAAATTCCAAACTTTGCTTGTGTCCGGGCCAGTTACTAGAGGAAAGTGATATCCTAAATTCTTTGATTTGAGTACATTTATGAGATCTTCTACCCCCGAAAGAAGTTCTGCTTCGGTATCGCGTTTAAGTTCAACTACCAATAATGCTTGAGGGTCACCTTCAACAAAAAAACGATTTTCCAATTGTGCAGCGTTGCCTTTGGTGCATTCTAATATGTAGTGATCCATCAATTCACATGCAGATGGATTGAATTTTAAAGCCTCCAAGTTCCCCAAGAGTGAATCATAAACCGAATTAAAGTGAATACATATTAATCCACTATGAATGGGTGGGAGTGGGTCGATGGTTATTTTCGCATCTAAGATAAAAGCCAATGTACCCTCGGAACCCGCTATTAGTTTACAAAAGTTGAAATCCTCAATGGACTCTGAAAAGGTAGAATTATCTTTGAGTAAGTCTATCGCATATCCAGTATTTCTTCGCGGAATTGATTTTTTTGGAAAATGGGTATCAATCGAGTTCCTGTTTTCTTCCTTTGACAGAATGGAATAGATATTTTGATATATGTCGCGTTCTACTCCTGTTGAATTATTTAATTTATCTTGAAACTCGTGTTTATTTAGATTTTTAAAAGTGCAAATGGAACCGTCTGATAATACAGCAGTAACTTCTATAAGATGGTCGCGTGTGGAGCCATAAACTACACTATTAGAGCCACAGGAATTATTTCCAATCATACCACCAATCATAGCGCGATTTGCTGTAGAAGTTTCTGGGCCGAAGAGGAATCCATGTGGATTTAAATATTGATTTAATTCATCTCTGATCACCCCGGGCTGAACTTTTACCCATTTTTCATCCGTGTTTAGATCTAGAATATTTGTAAAGTACTTACTGACATCCACGACAATTCCATCACCAACTACTTGTCCGGCTAAACTGGTGCCTGCCGTTCTTGGGATAATTGAAAGGCCATGAGTGGCAGCGAAGTTAATTAAGAGTTGAATGTCATGGGTAGTTTTTGGTTTTGCTACAGCCATAGGCATTTCCTTATAAGCGGAGGCATCAGTAGCATAGATACGCCTAGTAAACTCATCTATTTGAAACTCCCCTTCCAAAGACTTCCCTAAATCCATTAAATCCATTAAATTTGTATAGTTTGTTGAAAGTTAAGTCACAAATATAAGGTTTAAAACATGCAATATTTAAACAGAAGACGCTTTGATTTCATCATTTTTTTTAGCGTCATTTTTTTAGCGTCATGTGCCACAAGTAAAAAAAATGTAGCGTATCGAGGTAAAATAGATCAATTGGTTACCACATCGCGAACATTTGTAGGGACACCTTACTTGTATGGTGGTACATCGAGTAAAGGTATCGATTGCTCTGGATTGATTTGTAGGTCTTATGAATCAATAAGTGTGGATCTTCCTCGTACAAGTAAAGATCAGAGCAAAGTAGGTAAAAAAGTTAAAGTAAAAAGGTTAAAGGAGGGAGATTTGCTTTTTTTTGCAATGAGTGATAAGAAAAGAAAGATTACTCACGTTGGAATGGTTACTGATTTTTATCGCGATGAAATCATGTTTATCCACGCGTCCTCTTCAAAAGGGGTGATTGAAAAAAATTTACTGGATGATTATTATATCTCAAGACTCAGAAAAGCCCGGCGAGTAGTGAAAAAATAAAACGAGTACCACAATTCGTAGTACTCGTTTTATTAAATAGAATAGATGTTATCTAACAGCGCCTATTCCCGCTTCCCACAATTTCTTATTTATAGCAGGTAGCTCAGTTTCTATAATTTGAATGGCCGTTTTATTCAACTCAGTCCATTGTTTCTCCATAAGCTCAAATTCTTTCCGATTAGGCTCGTTTACTCTAGGGGTTTGGCTTTCAGATTGATTGAATACAAACATATAATTTGCAGTAAATCCGTTCAAGAAATTCTCTACGTCATCGTATGCCTTTGATTTCCTCTGAATCATTGCTTCATCCCATGTTTTCATTTTAGAAATTAACGCATCGACTTCCGTTTTTAAGGTGTTATTATTCCCTTCGGATAATTTTTTGCTAATTTCTTCTAATTGTCCTCGACTGGTATAAATGGAATTAACTTTATGGTGCATATCATTGATATGTGCTTCCATTGTTTTCATAAATTCATCCCATTCCTTAAAATCATTCATATTGGTTTCTGCTAATGGATGATCAGCAATCTGGAAAGGCACTTTTTTTGAATAATCTCCATAAGTAAATGTTAATTCATAATTACCGGGAATAGCCCTGTGAGAATTAAAACTTCCTTCTATGTAGGCCTTTGGTGCCCCGGTCAAAATTGGATATCTAAGATCCCATACCATTCTATTCATTCCCTTTTTAGCTGATAGGGTAGGCTCTGAAGGAGGTCCTCCACCGTAGGATTGATAGTTTTCATCCGCTTTGGACGATAACTTCCGAACGGTCTTTCCATTTGAATCAGTTATAACGATACTAACCTCTTGGTCTTTTACTGGGGACTCAATGGAGTAATAAATCACCAATCCATTTGCTGGATTGACCCCTGAAAATGTACCTGAGCCTGAGAAATTTTCATTTGTTCGGTTTAGTGGACTTCCCCAATT
>JAHEMU010000376.1 GCA_024643485.1 Cytophagales bacterium | reverse complement strand
AGCTATCCAAATTTAAGGCTTGTTCATAAAAATTCTTTGCCTTCACCAATTCACCCAATCGAAAGGCGGCATTTCCGTTTAGAAGCAGTTGATTTTTTTTAACATTTTCGTTTTCACAAGAGACGAAAATGAAAAGCAATAGTAAAAAAATAAAGTTTCTCATAGCATTAAAGAAGTCGGACAAAAATAGGAAAAGAAGAGCAGAAATTCCGATACAATTCGCATTCATTTGGCGGGGTTAAAAAAAGGGTTAAATTTGCACCCTTGAATATTTTTAAGAATTTCCAGTCAGAGTTTTAAACAATTCCAATCATCAGTTGCTTCTATAAATAATAGAAAGGAAAATGAAAAAACGCATTGCTATATTAGGCAGTACCGGATCGATAGGTACACAAGCGCTTGAAGTGATTGAGGCCCATCCTGATCAATTTGAAGTTGAAGTACTAACTGCTGCAAACAATTGGGAATTATTGGTTAGTCAAGCCATTAAATTTAAGCCAAACTGTGTGGTGATTACGAATGATCAGCATTATCCTTCGGTTTTTGCAGCACTCGACACGCACGACATCAAAGTTTATGCAGGAGAAAATGCGCTTAGCAGCGTAGTTGAAATGGAATCGATTGATGTAGTGTTAACTGCATTGGTGGGTTATGCAGGGTTAATTCCTACCATTTCGGCAATAAAAGCAGGGAAAGCTATTGCACTTGCCAATAAAGAAACATTAGTGGTAGCTGGCGAATTGGTGACTGGTTTGGCAAAGAATCACGCGGTGAATATATACCCAGTAGATTCCGAACATTCCGCTATTTTTCAGTGTTTAGCTGGCGAATGGGAAAACCCAATTGAGAAAATCATTTTGACGGCTTCTGGAGGACCCTTTAGAGGTAAAGACCGGGAATTTCTTGCTTCAGTGACAAAAGCACAAGCGCTTAAACATCCAAATTGGGATATGGGGGCAAAAATCACTATCGATAGTGCATCCTTAATGAATAAGGGGTTAGAAGTAATTGAAGCGAAGTGGTTGTTCAATTTATCAGCAGATCAAATAGAAGTCATTGTACATCCCCAATCCATCATACACAGCATGGTGCAATTTCAAGACGGTTCAATTAAAGCTCAAATGGGCCTACCTGATATGAAATTACCTATTCAGTACGCCATGGGATATCCAGATAGATTGGTAAATTCTTTTCCGAGATTTAATTTCATAGATTATCCGGCACTTACATTTGAACAGCCCGATTTATCCACTTTTCAAAACTTATCGCTTGCGTATTCGGCTTTGAAAGAAGGAGGAATTATGCCATGCGTTTTGAACGCAGCAAATGAAATAGCTGTGGATGCGTTCTTGAAAGATAGGATTGGATTTTTAAAAATGCCCGAAATTGTAGAACATTGCATGGCGAAAATTAAAAATATACGGAACCCTCAGCTAAATGATTACGTTGAGTGTGACAGAGAAACAAGAATAATAGCACAAGAAATAATAAAATAATGGATATAGTTGTAATGGTAGCTCAGATTATTCTGAGTTTGTCAATTTTAGTGGGGCTTCATGAAATGGGCCATTTATTGGCAGCAAAATATTTCGGAATGCGCGTTGAGCAATTTTCAATTGGGTTTCCACCGAAATTATTCAAATTTAATTATGGTGAAACAGAATATGCTATTTCAGCTATTCCACTTGGTGGTTATGTGAAGATATCTGGAATGATCGATGAATCATTGGATACTGATACACTTTCTGAAGAGCCGCAACCTTGGGAATTTAGAAGTAAGCCAGCTTGGCAGCGATTAATCGTGATGTTAGGTGGTATCATCGTCAACGTTATCACTGGTATTGTTATTTTTATCGGAATTACCTATATGTGGGGTGATACCTATTTCAACAAAGGTTTATACAACGATAATGGTGGAATCATGGCTTATGAATTCACTCAAGAAATTGGACTTAAATCGGGAGATAAAATCACAAAGATCAATGGTAACGATTATGAAGATATACAGGAAATTATCAATCCTGCCAACTTATTGTCTGAGAACGCTAGCTACACCGTACTTCGCGACGGAAAAGAAATAGTGATTAATATCCCAGGCGACTTTATCGAGAACTTCAGTGGTGGAACCCCAGTAGTAAACTGGATGAGGTTCCCAGCAGTCATTGGGTCGGTTTCTCCTGGTAGTTTGGCGGAAAAACTCGGATTTGAAGTTAATGACACTTTTACGAGTATCAACGGCTCCGCTGTTACTTACCAAGACGAAGTAATGGAAATATTGAGAAGCAGAACTCAGGATTCACTTTTTTTTACTTTGAATAGAAAAGGTGAAGAGCTTGCATTTAAAGTGAGTCACCCTGCCGATTCTACTGTTGGATTTTATCCTTTAGCACCTACAGAAGAATTTATTAAGAAATATGAAGAGCGACGAGAATATGGATTTTTTGCTTCCATTCCATTGGGAACTGAACGAGCATTTAGCGTAGTATTCTTGCAAATAAAAGCATTCGGAAAGATGTTTAGTGGTGAGTTGAATCCTATTAAATCGCTATCAGGTCCGGTTGGAATCGCAAAATTATATGGTACAGAATGGGATTGGTTCCGTTTTTGGAGAATCACAGGTTTATTGAGTATGATATTGGCGTTTATGAATTTACTTCCAATTCCTGCATTGGACGGAGGACATGTGGTTTTCCTTTCAGCGGAAATCATCTCAGGTAGAAAACCATCCGACAAATTCCTAGAGGTAGCTCAGAAAATTGGAATGGTGCTATTATTAGCCTTGATGGTATTTATTATCGGAAACGACATTATCAAATTATTCTAAGTCAGTAAAATGATAAATATAAAAAAAGGCCGGCTTCAAGGTATTTGAAGCCGGCCTTTTTTTTATAAATTTTTAAGAAAATAGCTGGGTATGAGGAATCCTATTCTATAACTAGTTATTTTTCATCATTCCGCACAGACATAATTTGATC
>JAHEMU010000375.1 GCA_024643485.1 Cytophagales bacterium | reverse complement strand
GCCTGTGCCTTCTAAAAACACCTGCCTGGACATTCCACCGAGCAACAACAACTCATATAATCGATTGAATCGATCGACCGCCATATCGTTACCATACAGACCTGATTCATCAATATAGGCAATATGAAAGCCACGTTGTAGCATTTGTACATCTAGTTCGGAATGATCTTCTAAATTTCCCATTCTCCAAATCCAGGGTCTACCGATGGCCGTTTTCTTTGGCATCACCACGGTACAAGGCCAGCCATACAAATCAAATTCATTCGCCGCAAAGCCGTGAAAATTCCGCTTTTTAACTTCAATACCCATGGAATATAAAAAGTTAAAATCATGTTCCGACCGCATATTCATGGCTTCATAAACCGATTTAGCAATGCGATCGGCCCCTGAAGGGCTTAAATTTATTTTATCTGAAAAATGCCCTTCGTCATGATGTAGTATTGAGTGAATATCTATGATGTCTGATTCTGTTTTAAAAGCCACATTTTCTATGGATGGGATAACCTTTGTCATTAGTTTGCTTTCGTCGATTGAGCTACCCTCCCCCGCGGTAGTTGGACTCAGAATTATGATTCGGATTGCAGTGGGAAGATTAAAATATTTGAACACGAGGTTGTTGTAATCCGATTCAAATTTTGAAGAAAGCTCCGGTTTTCCATTTCTAGCTTCCTCTAATCCAAAGGAAATAATAATGATTTCGGGCTTAAATTCTATCGACTCTTGGTACGCATTTGATTTTGTATAGGCGTTTGGCGCATCATTTAGGATAGTCGTTCCTTCTTCACCAAAATTTCTAACTAGGTAAGCATCCCCCAAGGCTCGCTGTAGTTGGGCCGGATAGGCATTGACTTCTCTTTTCGAAATGCCAGTGCCATACGTGATACCATTTCCAATACAAGCTACTCGTATTTGCTGACCATACCCGCTGATAGCAAGGCAAAAAATAACAATCAGTATTCCAATCTTTTTCATACGCAGTGTTTAGCGAAAATCAGGCCAAGACGACCAAATCATCTAGGCAATGTAAGAAAAATCATAGAAATGTGATACGAATTCTACAGAAATTAACCCTTTTTTAGCTCTAAAATGGTTATTTCGGGAGGGATTCCAATTCTTCCGGGGTATCCGATATAGCCATATCCTCGATTTACATATAAATGTTGGTCGCCTTCTTTATATAATCCGGCCCATTGTTTATAGATATATTGAGAAGGACTCCATTTAAAATCTCCGATTTCGACTCCCATTTGGAAGCCGTGGGTGTGTCCAGATAACATTAAATCGATATCGGGATACATTTGACGAACCTGTGCGTCCCAGTGGCTAGGATCGTGAGATAGTAATATTTTTGTCGAAAAATCTTCTGTCCCTTCGACTGTTTTTTTCAAGTCTCCATATTTTTGAAACCTACCAGCTCCCCAATTCTCAATACCGAGAATGGCAATTGACTCGCCATTGACTGTTAACTTTCTGTGATCGTTTAAAATCAGGTCGTAACCTAATATTTTATGAGCTTCGATAAGGTCTTTGAAATTTTTCGCTTTGGCCTCTTCAGAAATCCAAGAAGTATAATCTCCGTAATCGTGATTCCCCGTTACACTATACACACCTAAAGGAGCCTTTACCTTATTAAAAATATCAATATAGTCCTTTACCTCATCGGTGCGGTTATTTACTAAATCTCCAGTAAAGAAAACCACGTCCGGTTTTTCGCCCAAAAGAAGATCTACCCCACCCCTAACTGCGGTTTTATTGAAAAAACTCCCGGTATGAATATCCGATATTTGTCCAACAGTTATCCCATCAAAAGAGGAAGGTAAATTCTTTAAATAAAGCGTTTTTCTGCGAATTCGGTAGTCATGGGCTCCTCCTACAATACCAAAACCCATCAAGAAGAGCGGGGCAGCGGCAGAAACTAGGGCGACTTTCGAAACGAATTCCGTTCTAGAAATGGGACTACCCGGCAGAGCTTCTTTGGGTCTCCGAATAACCTTTCTACCCATCCAACCAAATATTCCCAACACATCGCTTATTCCTAATATAATGGATGAAAATACCTTGGGAATATAATTTATACTAAAGATGATTACCAGTGTATATCTAACCGTTCTTCCTAAGGTAAATTCTTCAATTTGTGGATAAATTGAAGCTCCTAAAATAAAAATCAGGGGAATGGCCCAATACAAACTGTATAAAATCCGTCTAGTAAGGGTGGATTTCTTTTTCAGAAGTACAATAACTGTTTGAAAAACGTACAGATCAATAAGTAGAAGGAAGCAGAATAAGAGAATATATCCCAGCATAGGTTGTGTATTTATTAACTAACGGTCTTGCGGGTCATTTGTTTTCTCAGAATTCTTCCAACCGCACTTTTCCATGAATTTATGTTTAAGGTGTTCTTTTTCAATATCAGAAAACCCTTCTTTTTTGTAATTGTAATTCCATTTATTTTTACCAGCATGGCCAAAACCGATTAACACTCGTGAAAGCAACAGAAGTCCCATTGCTTGAACAAACGTAATTTTCGGACCGTTAAAAATTTCAGGAATTAGCCAATTCCATAGAACCCAAACGGCAGAAGTTAAAAGGAGTCCGAAGCAAACGATCGCCAATCCATACCAAAGGTACTTTGTTTTATTGCTACTCATCATAAATCATTATAAAATTCTTGAAGTTGACGACGCAGACTAAGAATGGCATATCTTTTACGTGAAAGTAGCGTATTGATTGAAGCGCCGGTAGATTGAGAAATTTCCTTAAATCCCACACCCTCCAATTCATTCAAAATAAATACTTCTCTTTGAAGTTCTGGAAGTTCATTAATTGCTTCCCACACCTTTTCCCAAATTAGATCTTTGAAATATAGATCATCAGGACCATTACCAAGATCTGGAATTAAGTCTTTAAGGGATAAATCGCTTTCATCCTCCAATTCGTATGAAGTATCGAGCGACAAAGTGGCGAATTTCTTTCTTCTATATT
>JAHEMU010000374.1 GCA_024643485.1 Cytophagales bacterium | reverse complement strand
TTGAAATTGAATTGGAAACACACTCAACTCATCAGGGACCTCGGAAACAAGCTTATTTAGGAAAAATTTACCTTCAAACGTTACCCCCGAAGGAAGGTTTTCATTCGGTTGAAATTCTATTGTTCGGTCATTCAACCAAATTGCTTTTCCTTTAATTGAAGGTGAAAAACTGAATAAATCAGTCGCTATTTCCGTTCCTTCTTTTACATTTTGAACAGATTCAGTAAGCACAATCCGAATGGTTGATTCATTTCCAATGACTCCAGTTGTATAAGCTGATATATACCCAATAAAAGCGGGGTCTACTTCTATCTGAGAATTGTTTTTATCATTTTTTGAGCACGAAATCACCAAAAAAGATAAGGAAAGGAACAATAACCGTAAATACATATAATAAATGGATTGATAGTTCTAAAATTAATTAAAGAAAAGATACTAAAGAACTGCCTACTCCCTTCTAAATTTAGGCTTACTTAAAGGTGGAATTTTTATGCTCGGGCTAAGTTGTGGAACAAAATCTTCGGGATTGTTTTTAGCCGTATCGATAAAAAACCAGTTTTTACCTTTATCCTTTGATACCGCCAAAAAATTTAATTCTGAATCTAAAAATCCGCCAGGAACCTTTACACTTATTTTTTGAGAGATGACACTTTGATATTCGCTGCCAGACTTCACAATTTCAGAAGGCTCACCGGTGATAATTTCGTCTAGTCTCATACCTGTGACATTAAATTGGCCGACCATTTTTTCCAAATGAGATTGTGCACCAGACTCCCCTCCTAATTTTTCTACCATCCCAGGGTAGGTATGCTTTAAAAGCGTCTTGTAATCGTTGTTTTTTATGGCTTTGGCATACATTTCTGCCTGTTCTTTTAATACCTTTATTTGTTTAGCGATTTTCATTACGGTACAACTTCCCATCGAGAAAGTGAGCAGCAGAATAAAACCAATTACTTTGTATTTCATATTATGGAATATAAGAATGAACTTCTAAAATAGGTAAAAACACATAAATGGCCAATACATTTTGTGCCCTTATTTCGGGGATTGATTTTTATTTTACTATCCAACTTTGTTCTATATATCCCTGTATCACATTAGAAAATACTTTAAGGGTATAGGTCCCCGTAGAAGTGGGGGTAAATTCAAAATCAGCGGTTTCCCCCGCCCCGTATCTCGGGCTTTTATCAAGCATTATTTGTTGGTACTCAGACAAATCAGCTCCATCTTTCGCTAAATATTTCAACGGAACTACCTGATTATCTTTTTCCATATGGACTGCTATTTGTCCGGCAGGTTCAATATTAATAAAACGCAATCGATGCTTCTCTCCTACTTTAATATGAATATCTGGCTGATAAAAACGTCCATTCATTTCTACATTTTCTTTTTGCATAGGTGCATCTGTATTCCAACTAATCACATATGGATGATCCAAATAATGGTTAAATGTTTCATTAGGTGGCAGTACAATGATTGCTCCAAATACCCCTCGCGTAATTTGCTGTATGTCATCCAAATGGCTATGATAAACGAAGGTACCCGGCCGCATAGTTGATAACTTATAAGTAAATTCTTCTCCAGGAAGAATCATAGGTGAAGTTTTACCATCTGAAGAACTCCAACCCGGCACACCATCCGACCAACTATCTATTTCCAACCCATGCCAATGAATACTAGTGGGTACTTTAAGTTGATTTTTGACAGTTACCATGGCTGGTTTGTACTGATTCAAAATTAAAGCCGGGCCCGGTGCTGCAACTATGGATTGATCGTTCGTTGCAATAGGTTTTGTTTTAAACCCATATTCATGCCTCGAATTTTTAAATTCACCCAAATATAGTGTGATTAACTGGGGCTTCTCTTTTTCAATAAGTTCTGAAGGCCCCGGGTTTATGTTGATACCTGTGGCCAATCCTGCCATATGCGTAAAAGTTCCGGGTTCATCCATATCGGAAGCGCCTGGTAATCTTAAAAATGGAGACACATGAAAAGACAAATGACAATGGAATAACCATCGACCTGGGCGCAGTGCCACCCACTGCATTTCCATGGTTGTTTTTCCGGTCATACCTTCAGTAACTACTTTTCTTTTCTCCTGATTGCTATAAATATCGTCACTGAGCATATTTCCTCTTGATGTCACATCAAAGTAAAAACCGTGCAAATGCATGGGGTGATTTCGGTTTGATCCATTTATCACCTTCCATTTAACCGAATCTCCCACATCAAAAGTATATTGCTCAGTAAACGGCCAAGACTTACCATTGATAGTTAAAGATGGAAAAAAACCTTCATTGGGATTTCCAGGTGTAATCATAGTAGAAAATATATTGATAACCATAATACGATCATCAATCACATAATCGATTGGATCTACAATAAACGCCCCAACCAATTGTTCTTCTTCTCCTTCATTTCTTGGATTGCCTGCACCTAGTTTTACATAATATAAGTAAGTACCAGGTTCCCCTGCGTTAAACGACCACTTTTGAGTGGCCCCCGGACGTAAAAATACGCTATCTATTATTTCAGAAGGCCTAGATTGTAAACCAAAAACAGTAATTGTGGAATCAGATAGACTATTAGTAAATTTAATATCAATGACCGTTCCCTCTTTTACTCGCACTAATGGCGCAGGGATAGAGGGAGCCTTTCCGGTTTCCTTTATCGCTACTAATCTAAGCCCTGGGCGATCGGTTGTTTCGGGATAAAAATCACCCCAAACTGTTTCCAAACTTAATTGAAGTCTTTTCTTTTTATATGTACCTGCCGCTACGGTATTATTATTAGGCAATACCTCTGCCCTGCCTGTATTATCTTCTTTAAAAACTAAACGAGGATGGATTAATCGTTCCGTTTTTCCATTACCCAAAAAATACGCCGCAACATTCACTGAGTTTGGAGGTGAGCAAATTGAATTATCTGTCAACAAAAAATTGTTGACATCGAATTGATCAATTTGAGGTGTACCACAACGACT
>JAHEMU010000373.1 GCA_024643485.1 Cytophagales bacterium | reverse complement strand
GGTACATTTAGTGGGAGTCCGGGGGCTATCTACCCCGCATTGCATCGGCTTAGCAAACAACAATTAGTTGAACAGGGAAGCCTAACAGATGAAAATCATTTGGTTTATTTCATAAGCGACACTGGGATTGACGCCCTTTATCAGTGGTGTATCCTTCCAATACAGCAGGTCGAAATTGAAAAGCAAAGAGAAATGCTGATCTTAAAATTTGCCTTTATGGAACAATTGGTGCCTAATAAGCAATGTATTCAGTATTTAATCCAATTGCGCAAGGCATTTATCACCTACCGAGAATCCTTGTTAACCTATTATTCTACCGACGCACAATTATTACCCATTCATGGTCGCCTTGCGTTTGAACATGGATTAACCTCGATCGATGCTTCAATAAAATGGTGCTCCTCTTCACTTAAACAACTAAGAAAATGAAACTCTATGGAATAACTTGGAAACTACTTCCTCTTGCAGCGGCGTTACTTCTGGCGCAAGAAATCAGCCTTTATCTTTTCAAATCACCTAATTCATTATATGAAATGGGTTATCAATATATATCCAATATATTAATACTAATCGTATTATTGATATATTATACATCCTCCCATTTAAGCAATTTAAAGAGGCTCTTCGCTGTTGGAACAATATTATGGGTCATTGGTACATTCAATATCCTGATTGAAGCGTTCGTTTTTAACATAACCGAGCGCTCCGCTACCTTAATAGAAATGGGTTCAGGCCTTTTAACTACTGCTATTTTTATTCCTGTATGGTATGTCTTGGTTAAACCACCTGTTGTCGAAAGTGGAACGCGAGAAAATAGAAGTGTAATAAAATGGATAATGAAAATAATAGGAGTGGATTTCTTGTATTTGTTTTTTTACATCACTGCAGGTATGATGTTATCTATTTTGGCCCCAGCCATTATGGAATTTTATTCCGGAAAACTACCAGAAATAGGAGAAATGATCCTAACCCAATTGCTTATACGTGGAATTTTATTCGCGGCAATCACCATATTGATAGTTGAAACAACCAACCTGTCTAGGTGGAAATCTGCCTTGCTAACAGGTTTTGCCTTTTCGATTCTCGGAGGGATTGCACCTTTAATTCCACCGAACGAATTGATGCCAGTATATGTGCGGATGGGTCATGGTATAGAAGTAGGAATTTCCAATATCCTATTCGGCATGGTAGCTTCTCTTATTCTTTTCAGAAAATATTCCGACAATTAATGTACATTTACTCCTATATTAAGGACCAAAAAAACATTTAAAATGACTCGTACATCTATTAAAACTATAATGACAGGGGCTCTATTTTTCTTGTCATTCATTTCAATTGCCCAAATTGATACGGAAAATTGGAAAGAATTAGACGGTGATTATTTTCATCTTTCTTACCCATCCGATTGGGAGTTAATTCAAATGCCTCAAATGGAGGGAAATGTGATTTTGGTTAGTGCTCTAACCTCTCCTGAAGATAAATTCAAAGAAAACATCAACCTACTACGTCAGGATTTGACCGGGCAAGGGATTGACCTTGATCAATTTGTTGAAATTTCTGAAGAGCAAGTAAAAACATTAATTACTGATGGGGATATTCTTCAAAGTGAAAGGAAAAATGACGGCAAATACGAATATCATTTCATTGTTTTCACTGGCACGCAAGGATTATTCCAGCTAAAGTTTGTTCAACAATATTGGGTTATTGATGAGCAAGCGATTGTGCTTACCTTCACTTGTGAATCCTCTGTTTTTACAGATTACGCTGAGGTGAGTGAAGCTATATTTGGTACTGTAAAAATGAAATAAAAAAAGCCCGCAACTATTAAGTTAGCGGGCTCTTCCACATAAATATCTTATTAATATCTATCGTTTCTCTGGTAATTTCCACCACGACCTGAATCGCGGCTTTCTCTTGGATTAGCCTTTTTCACAACGATGGTTCTACCATCTAATTGTGTTTCATTAATAGCGTTGATCGCGTTGTTTCCTTCGCTTTCATCAGGCATTTCAACGAAACCAAATCCTTTGGACCGGCCAGTAAGCTTGTCCATAATAACTTTAACGGAGCTAACTTCTCCAAACTCTTCGAAAACTTGTCTTAGTTTGTCTTCTTGAGTGTCATAGTTTAACTTTGCAACAAAAATGTTCATAAAAATAAATAATTAACTGCCATATGGCATGGTTCTATACTATACAAATCTACGTTATTGATTAACAAATCCCTCATTTAAAGGATTTTTTATTTTATAATCCTATAAAACAGGCTTTATTTCGTCAATTTTAAGGGTTTTAGGTGTTCTAAAAATTTTTATAAACACGCTTTTCACCTAAATTCCTTCTCAAATTCAGTAGTTAATATCCATTTGTCTAATTCCTTTTTCAATTTGTAGCAGTTGATTTTTGGTCTCAATGCCCCATCTAAATCCAGTCAGTTTCCCTGTATTTCCGATTACCCTATGGCACGGAATGATATAAGCAAAAGGGTTTTTTCCCACAGCAGCAGCCACCGCACGAATCGCCTCCAGATTGCCAAGTCGCTTCGCTAATTCCGTATATGAAATGGTTGAACCGTAGGGAATTTTCATTAGCTCTTCCCAAACATTTTGCTGAAAAGGAGTGCCAAATTCAGCCAAATAAACCTCCTTTAATTGAGCTAATTGCGCTAAAGAGGAAGGAAGAAGTTGCTCTTTCTTTTCTATAATTACAATTGTTTGTGATTGGTTTGGAAATAGCTCCCGAATCCATTCTTCAATCGGTCGATTGTTGAAATTAAAATAAGAGGATACGATAGAATCATCAATGTATAAAACAATCAATTCACCTGCAGGTGTTAATATCCGCTGCCACTGCACTGTTTGCGGAATTGCTTGAATCGTACGCCAATGAATAATCTTCATTTTTTAAAAACTCCATTTCAATCTAGCGAAAAACATTTTAAGAGTTGATTCCAACGTTCCGTTCGGATCGTCTAGAATTATTTGA
>JAHEMU010000051.1 GCA_024643485.1 Cytophagales bacterium | reverse complement strand
GTGGTGTTTCTGGATACGCTTAAAAGTACTCCATCCACTCTATGATGATATAATTCCATCAAATTCAACTTTTCCCTTGCCATATCCTCGTTCGACTGAGTAACAATGACAGAATATCCCTTCGAATAGGCAATATCTTCAATTCCACTAATTACCGTACTAAAATAAAAGTGGACCAATTTAGGAAGAATCACACCAATTGTATTTGATTTTTTCTGGCGCAACCCCATGGCCAAGGTGTTGGGTTGATAATTTAATTTTTCCGCCAATGCTTTAACCTGTACCTTAGTTTCTGAACTGATATCAGGATGGTTTTTTAAGGCTCTTGAAACAGTAGAAGGTGAAATATTAAGCTCACGTGCAATATCTTTAATTGTGATTTGTCCGGTTGGTTTTATTCCACTCATTGCTTCTCGCTTAGCTTATTTTCTTTGATTGATTTTTAATTCGTCAAGATATGAAAAATTGAATTGGATTTCACAAACAATAAAAAAATATCCATTTCAAAATTTAACATCCTATCTAACGTTTCTGCAATCGATTGAGGGATGAAAACTCCTTTTGAATTATCTTTTTTATTCTACTGTTAGTAATATTGGATATTCATTCACATATGTAAGTACTAAAAATGGCTTCACGCATTTACACTCTTTTTGTTTTATTACTCATCCTTCCCTTTTCTGGGTTAAGTCAAATTTCGATAAGTCCAGACTTCCCAACTGCTGATGACGAAATCACCATTACCTACGATGCTTCTAAAGGAACCACTGGATTAGTTGGCGCCGGTAGTATTGTAATGCATTCAGGAGTGGTTATTAGTAGTCCCACTGGAACCGATTGGAACCATGTCGTAGGGCAATGGGGAAATCCTGATTCTCCAGGAAAAATGACCAATGTAGGAACGGATTTATGGGAAATAAAGTTAACGCCTAGAAGTTATTACGCTGCAGCTGGTTTGCCAGCTTCAACTCCTGTATATCGAATTGGAATGGTATTTCGTGAAGCAGGTCCATGTGGAGGTTATAACGGTGCAACCAACAATTGTAAGGAAGGAAAAACCGATTCTAATGGAGATTTTTTCTTTGATATATCACAGGGAGGATTAGATATTACCTTTACATCTCCTTCAAAAAATCCATTATTTGTCAATGCTGGAGAGGAAGTAAGTGTTTCGGTCACCACCTCTGAAAACTGCAATATCACTTTGTTTAATAACGATGTTTCGTTTCAATCCGGAACTGGAGTTTCTACCCTTACAGGTATTATTACTGAACAAAACAGTGGTCAGTATATCATCAAAGCTATTGCTGAAAATGGAACAGAAGAAGCATCCGATTCTGTATCCATCATAGTTCGGTCAGCCGGATTGAATGAGCCTCGTCCTGCAGGAATTAAGCCCGGTATAAACTATGATATTGATCCTTCTATCGTTACCTTATGTTTGCTGGCACCTCAAAAAAGCAGCGTATATTTAACAGGTGACTTTAACGATTGGAAAATCTCACCGGAATATCAAATGAAAAAGGACGGTGATTATTTTTGGTTAGAATTAAATAATTTAGAAGCAGGAAAGGAAATTGCTTACCAATATTTGGTAGATGAAACCTATTTTATTGCCGATCCTTATGCAGACAAAATTCTTGATCCGCTAGACAAATATATTCCATCTAAAGCATACCCTAATCTTAAACAATTCCCATCACAAGGTCTTCATAATACTTGGTACGGTTCTAGAGTTTCCGTTTTTCAAACAAACCAAACAGCCTACCTATGGCAAAACGATAATTTTTCTGCCCCTCCAAAGGAAAAATTAGTGATTTATGAATTGTTAATCCGAGATTTTTTCGGACCAGGGGAACAGAATTATCAAAACCTTATCGACACCTTGGGTTATTTCAAAAAATTGGGGATTAATGCGATTCAATTGATGCCCATTATGGAATTCAATGGAAATGAAAGTTGGGGTTATAATCCGGCGTTTATGTTTGCTCCAGATAAGTTTTATGGCACAAAAAATGATTTAAAAGCCTTTATTGATGCCGCACATGGCGAAGGAATTGCTGTGATTTTGGATATCGCTCTAAATCATCAAGATCAACCAAGTCCCTATGTAGTGATGTATTGGGATGAAGCCAATGGTCGCCCTGCTGTTACAAGCCCTTTCTTTAACTCCGTTCCAAAACACCCGTTCAATGTGTTTTTTGACTTTAATCACTCGAGTTCCTATACTCAAAATTATGTAGATTCTGTAAACGCCTATTGGTTGGATGAATATAAAGTAGATGGTTTTCGATTTGATCTCTCTAAAGGATTTACGCAAAAATTTACTTCAGATGCGGGTGCAATGTCAGCATATGATTTTGATCGAGTGAGTTTGTTAAGGAGAATGGCAAATGCTTTAAGGCAACACAATCCAAATGCATATGTAATTTTGGAGCATTTTGCTGATAATTCAGAAGAAAAGGACTTAAGTGCCTCTGGTATGATGTTATGGGGGAATGTCCATTGGCCAGCGACTCAAAATCTCATGGGCTATAATTCAGAAAACAACTTAAGTTGGGCCTATTATCAAACTCGGCAATGGACACAACCTAATCTAGTTACTTACATGGAGAGCCATGATGAGGAAAGAACTATGTTTAAAGCAAAAGCTTATGGTAATTTTACTGAAACCTACTCCGTAAAATATGAAGGAACCGCCCTCAATAGAGGTAAAGCAATTGCCGCTATCTTCTACTCAATCCCTGGGCCAAAAATGCTCTGGCAATTTGGTGAATTTGGCTATGATGTATCAAAAACAGAAGGTGGCGATTTGTCTATTAAACCTACAAAATGGGAATACCTGGAAAATGAAAACAGACTTTCGATGTTTCAAACTGTTAGTGAATTGATTCATTTACGTCAGCAATACCCTATTTTTAATAGCACTTCGGTCACTCAACAGCTCGACAACGGACTTTGGAAGGAAATCGTACTGAAAGCGGTTCCTTTTAAAGAAACCCCTGCATCATCTAATGAAATGAGTGCTGTCACCATAGCAAATTTTGATGTGACCACTCGAAATGAAATAGTGAATTTCCCTCACACTGGAAAATGGTATAATTACTTTTCCGGAGAGGAAATTACGGTCTCTTCGACCAGTCAAGTGATTTCGTTATTGCCAGGAGACTTTAATTTATTTACCAATTTCCCTCTTACAAAACCGGAAATTGTATTAAATACGGAAGTACCTAGCCAAAAGGATATCAGCATTTATCCAAATCCTACCAATTCCATCGTGAATATTGAGGCTATCCTTCCGCTATCAGGACAATTAGATATCTATAATCTTCAAGGAGTTCGAATGATGCAAATCGAACTTGAAGACTCGAATCAACAACAAATCGATGTGCACCAATTACCAAGTGGACAATATATTTTACGCATTGGTTCAATTGGTTTTACCACTAAATTATTAGTAAAATAATATATTTTACATGAAATATTACATATATATTCTTCTTTTGTTATTTTCTTGTTCAGAAAAGGCAGCTATTAACACGGCTGAAGCGGATGGTTCAACATCGTTACCGGTAACATATGAAATATTCATTCAAAGCTTCGCCGACAGTAACGGCGATGGGATTGGCGATTTTCCCGGCGCTACTTCTAAACTTGATTATTTGAAAGAATTAGGAGTTGAGGCAGTATGGTTAATGCCCATCATGCCCTCCCCTAGTTATCATAAATACGATGTTACCGACTATTATAATATTCATCCCGACTATGGAACTTTGGATGATTTCAAACATTTTGTAAAAGAAGCACATCAAAGAAACATTAAGGTATATATTGATTTGGTAATCAACCACAGCAGCAACCAGCATCCGTGGTTCCAATCTGCTTCTACTGATGTAAATTCTCCATTTAGAGATTATTATGTTTGGGCCGACCGCGATTCAATTGCCGAAGAAATTTCAAAATCAGAAATCTCCTTTGACTCCGATAATATCAACCAATGGCATGCTCCGAATGGTGATACCACTGGCTTATATTATTATGGTTTTTTTAATGATGGAATGCCCGATTTAAACTTTGATAGCCCCAAATTGAAAGAGGAAGTCATAAAAATAAGCAGCTTTTGGTTGACCGATATTGAAGTTGATGGATTCAGACTCGATGCAGCGCGCCATATTTATCCAGATCAACGTTGGGAAGATAATATCACCTATTGGAAATCGTTTTTACATGAAATTCAAGCCATAAATCCTAATGTTTTCACCGTTGGAGAAGTGTGGGAAAATGCGGAACGAGTAAGTAACTACACTCCAGGATTTACCTCTCTGTTTAATTTTGACTTGGCATTCAGTGTGCTGGAAAGTATTAAAAAGGAAGAAAATAGTGCAGCAACGATATCTGGTCACGGTTGGAGGATAATGCCCGACACCTCATTTATCGATGTGCTTGCTAAAAACCGATCCTTATTTAAGGCTAAAAATGACCAGTTTAACGACGCTATTTTCTTGAGTAACCACGATCAAAACAGGTATTTAAACGTAATAGAAAACAACGAAACAAAGGCAAAGCTAGCTGTGAGCATTCTGATGACTTTACCGGGTCAGCCGTTCATTTATTACGGAGAAGAAATAGGGATGAAGGGCACAAAACCTGATCCATTAATTAGAGAGCCCTTTTTATGGGATGTGCCTGCTAAAGATCAAATGAGAACCACTTGGGAAGTCCCTCAATTCAGTACAGACAGTACCGTCACACCGGCCGCTCTACAATTGGAAGACCCAAATAGTATATATGCATCGTATAAAAAATGGATTTCTATTCGCACCTCAGTTCCAAGCTTAAGAAGTGGTGACATGATCCCATTTGAGACTGGTGACCGACAGCTCATAGGATTTTATAGAGAGTTGCCTTCGGATACCCTTTTGGTAATCCACAATCTAAGTGGAGTTGAAAAAACCATGTCTTTAAATACGTCTGAATTACTTTTTTCAAACGGTAATACCACTCAATTTTCAGAAAAAAAACTAATTATTAGCGGTTATGGAAGTGCTATTTTAAAATAGCACTTTTTAATATATATGACCATAAACTTCTGCTGACAATGGTTTTGTTAGGTCAATAATAAAACCATTCATTACTGCAGCAACTGGTTTATTTCCGTTTAATAAGATGAAATCTGCTTGATTTCCTAGTTTAAAATTCATAGCTGGAATGGATTTTCCACTACCTACTACATTGAGTTTGAAACGTTGATCATCAGTTAACTTCTGATCTGTCATTACATATAAATAGCCTTCCTTTATTAGCTCGATTGCATTTAATTTCTTTAATTCTTCCAGCGAATAGTTCCCTGGTTTCACCTTTCCAGGTACAGCAGTTAAGCCACTAGCATCGAAGGTTTCATACCCATAAAATACTGATAAATCACCTACATCTTCAATTTGACCTTGTAGTCGGTACTTCCGGAATTCATCGTAGCTTATTTCAGATTGGTTGATGGCAATATCTAATTTAAATGAGCTTCCGAATTGTTCTACTGTGGCGTTTTTGATCATAACGTCAACAAATTGCTGATCATTAAACTCAATTTTATCATAATTTGCAATATTTTCCTTTTTATACTCACCACTTGCAATTACTTCAAAACTCCGCAGAATAGAGTAAAAATTCATTTTTCGAATATATTGTTTGTCTCTGTCTCCAGGATACCCACCCGATTCGATCAATATTAGGCTTGTTCCCCATTTCTGAATATTATCGCCAAAAGCGCGAGGTTCAAATTCATCGGAATATTTAGCCACATTCCCCGGAATATATTCCTGCAATTCTCTGGTGAGTAAAGCAATCAATTTCATGGAATTTGCTCGTACCTCATTCGTTTCTTTGGCATAGTTATACGCTGGTGATAAAAAGGAAATGGTTGCAGGATGAGGGGTATTACCCACTGAATATAGCCTGCGTTGATCGTGGAGGTTAAATCCAAAATCAGCATTGGTCTGATCTCGCTTGTTCTTTAAAATATTCGATTCTGGCGATTGCAAACGAACCGCATCTCGATTCATATCAATATCCATAGCAGTCCGACGTTGAAAACGCGCAGCACCATCAGGATTTAACATGGGAATAAAATACAGGGTAACTTTTGACAATAAATCCTTTTTGAAGGCATCAAACTCGTCATGACTATCAAAGAAATTAAACAAATCCATCAGCGCCATGGTAGCCGTTGCTTCATCACCGTGCATTTGAGACCACAGTAATAACTTTATTGGTCCATTTCCGATCTCCAAGCTATAAATAGCTCTATTTTCGGCTGATTTCCCCTCCTCTTTAACTTTAAAAACTCCTCCACCCTCTCTTTTCTTGATAAGTTTTTCAATATCGTCGTGTTTAAAACGGCGGTCTGATAAACTTGTTTCACGGTATCGATTATACTGCTCCAACACCAAAGTCGTATTTTGAGCAAAAGAATTTTCAAAAGCTGTCATTAGAATAAATAAAAAAATAATGCGATTCATTTTTCTTAAATTGTCCTCAAATTAAGTTAGAATAAAACTTAAAGAAAAATCAAAGTCCTCATATTTACCATAGTATCCTTATTAATAGGTGAATTTTCAATTTCGCTGAACGATACTCATGCGCTTTATTTATCTATCACGGAGGTGAATATGGTAAATTCAGAAAAATCGGAAGTGAAAATAAAGGTCTTTACCGACGATTTGATGTCTGCATTAAGAAATATCGACGGATCGAAAATTTGGAATGCATCTATGGCCTTTCAAAAGGAAAACATTGCCCAAGTAATTCAATATTTTAACAAAAACATTCAATTGACGGTGAACGGCACTGCTGCTAAATTGAATTATATAGGATATGAAGAAGCATCAGATGCCGTTTTTATCACCTTCCAAATTTACCATAAATATGAATGGAAAAGCATCTCATGTAAAGGCACGTTTTTAAGTGAACTTTTCCCCTCTCAAATAAACGTTTTTAAATTTCAGAAGAAGGGTCAACAGCAATTTATGAGGTTCGAAGGTAAATTTGACCTACAGCGCATTACTTTTTAGCATTCATCAAATCGATAATTGCAGCAGTCATCACGCTTACTCCCGTTTTTATAGTAGGCTCCGGTTCTGGATAATAAAATGGAGAGTGCAGGCCCGGAAGGTCTCCTGAATCAATCTTCTCTTTTGAAACAGTTCCGAGCCAGAATAACACAGTAGGGATTTTATGAGAAGTACTACCGTATCGGGAAAAATCCTCTCCTACAAGTTGAGGTTCGGCATAAAGCACATTTTCGGCACCTATCGAACCCCTGGCAGACAATGTAATGGTATTAGTTAATTTTGGATCATTATAATTGGAAGGTGTAAAAGATTTCGGAATATCCACTTCTGGGTAAAATTCTTCAGGTAATCCTGCCGCCATGGCAATTCCATCACAAATCTCCTTTATTCGCTTGTGAATTAACTGACGAACATCTTCCTTAAAAGTTCTAACGGTTAATTTGAGTGTCACTTCATCCGGAATAACATTATGTACGACTCCACCTTGAAAAGACCCAACTGTGATAACCGCATCATCTATGGGCTTTAAATTTCGACTAACAATTGTTTGTAAATCCATTACTATCATACTGGAAAGAACAATAGGGTCAATAGACATGTGCGGAGCAGCACCATGAGCGCCTTTTCCTTTTACTTTAATCGTGATGGATTCAGTAATGGCCATCGTATAACCATCTGCAATTCCGATTTGTCCATGTTTAATCGTTGGACTACTGTGAAGGGCAATTCCATAATCTGGCAATGGAAATTTCTCATATAAACCTTCGTCAAGCATCAATTTAGCTCCCGCACCAATTTCCTCGGCGGGTTGACCAATCATGATTAAGGTTCCTTTCCATTTATTTTTCATTCCAACTAAAGCTTGTGCAGTTCCCAACCAGCAAGTCATGTGAACGTCATGTCCACAAGAATGCATGCTTCCTACTTTACTTCCGTTGTAATCAATTTCGGTTGAACTCGAATAAGGTAATTTCGTCTTTTCGTACATGGGTAAAGCATCCATATCCGTACGGTATAAGACAGTCGGTCCTTTTCCATTTTTTAACACCCCAACTACTCCATGACCGCCAAAATCGCTAGTAACTTCAAAACCCAGCTCTTTCAATTTTTCAGCTAGAACAGCGGATGTATTTTGTTCACTCAAAGAAATTTCTGGATGGGAATGTCGGTCTTTATAAAAAGCCACTAGTTCATCAATCTCACTAGAGAGATATTCTTCTGTAGAATTATAATGGGGGTTCAATTGAAAAGAACTTAACATCAACACGATTCCCGCTATAATTAAAATACTTCCTTTTTTCATCCTCTAGCAATATTTTTATGAAGATAAGCAAAGACGTACAAAATTAAATTTTAAAAGAAAGAAAATTTCATACCGTTTATAAAATATCCGTAATGAACGATGCTATTTTGAATTACCCGAAGACAATTAATGGTATTTTTTTAGGTAAAAACGGCGTTATTATTCAATAGCGCCGTTTTTTATCTACCTGTTAATTATGCACTGAACGTATAAATTTTCAGTGATAAACTACTGAATTTTACTATTTAGGACATGTTCTTAGCCCTAACATTGCATAGATAGGACAGAATCGGACAATACTTGTTAAAGTAAAAATACCAGCCAGGGCAACTAAAACAAGTCCTAAAGTACCCACTACTATACCATTGAAATACAAAATCACAAATAATGCAGAAATGATCAATCGAATCATTCTATCTGCTGGGCCCATGTTTTTTTTCATAATTATAGATTTAATGCCTTTATTTTAAATTTTGAATAATTAAAACAAGAAGGAAGGCGAATCCGACACAAAGCAGACAAGATATCACCCATTTTACCCATTTCTTATTCATAAAATAAAATTAACCAATCGGAAAAGATGGTATAGTGATATTTGTTACAGAATAAACTGAGATTCATCCATCTCCAAACCATTCATCAGGCGAATGTTACCCAATTTTAATGCAATTTTAACCAATCCATATCGCAATAATTCCTTTTTCTTATATTTGAGCATGAGAATAGCACTAATAGCACATGATGGTAAAAAAGCTGAAATGGTGGCGTTTTTATTGGGAAACAAACAGTTTTTACAGGGTGCTTCATTAGTTGCGACTGGCACAACTGGAGGTCATATTGAAAACGCTGGTCTTAAAGTAACCAAAATGTTAAGTGGTCCCCTAGGTGGCGACGCGCAAATTGCTGCATTGGTTGCTACAAAGGAATTGGACATGGTGATATTTTTCCGTGATCCATTGGATAAACATCCTCACGAACCTGACGTTTTAATGCTTATGAGGTTATGTGATGTTCACAATATTCCTTTAGCAACTAATCCTGCTACTGCAACTTTATTATTGAAAGGTATTCAGTAATTTTGTTGTATATAATGATTGAATTAACTTTAACGGTTAAACCAAATTAAATGAGTGAAATAAAGAGAATAGGTGTATTTACCTCTGGTGGTGACGCTCCTGGAATGAATGCCGCCATTCGTGCGGTGGTGAGAACTTGTATATATTATGGAAAGCAGGTTTTTGGAATATATCAAGGGTATAATGGAATGATAGAGGGCGAAGTGGAAGAACTTGGGGCCAGATCAGTAAGCCATATTATACAGCGAGGTGGTACCATCCTGAAATCAGCTCGAAGTAAGGATTTTAGAACACCTGAAGGTCGTAAATTAGCGTACGAAACGCTTAAAAAACATAAAATTGATGCTTTAATCGCCATTGGTGGTGATGGAACATTCGCTGGACTAAACGTATTCTATAATGAATATAAAATTCCTTCTGTTTGTATCCCCGGTACCATTGATAATGATTTACCTGGTACCGATTATACCATTGGATACGATACTGCTACGAATACCGCAGTGGAAGCCATAGATAAAATTAGAGATACTGCACTGTCGCATAACCGTTTGTTTTTTATTGAAGTAATGGGCCGAGATAGTGGTCAGATTGCCATTAACTCAGGTTTAGCTGGAGGTGCTGTGGCCATCTTAGTTCCTGAAGAAGAAACAACCATTGACGAAATCATTGCTAAGTTAGATCAAACTGCAAAAAACCAGAAGAAATCTTCATTAGTGGTGGTTGCAGAAGGTGGTAAAAGTGGAAGTGCAATAGAAATAGCTCAAAAAGTAACCGAGCGATTTGCCAATTTCGAAACAAAAGTTACCATTCTAGGCCACTTACAACGTGGTGGTGTTCCTACATATTTCGACAGAGTACTCGCTTCCAAGTTTGGTGTGGCGGCTGTTGAAGGAATCTTGAAAGGCAAAAACAATGTAATGGTGGGTATCAGAGGAAACACCGTAGTTTATAATACATTCGAAGCGATGCAGGAAATGTCTCCCGACATAGATCACGAGTCCCTTCGAATTTCAAAAATACTTTCCATATGAAAAAACTGGCAGTAGGAATTGATATAGGGGGCACTAATACAAAATACGGAATTGCAGACCGTGAAGGGAATGTCTATTTTAATGGACGCATTTCCACTACCGGCCATGCTGATTTCGATGCTTTCTTTAAAGAATTAGTTACTGAAATTAGAAAAGGATTTGATGAAATTTCTTTTGAATGGGATTTAGCAGGCATTGGGGTTGGTGCACCTAATGGCAATTTCTATACAGGAACAATTGAAAACGCACCAAATTTACCTTGGAAGTTCAGAATCCCACTTGCTGAGATTCTAGGCAAAGAGTTCGGAGTCAAATCAATTGTAACTAACGATGCAAACGCTGCCGCTATCGGTGAAATGATTTACGGCGGGGCAAGATCCATGCGCGACTTTATCGTCATTACCCTCGGCACAGGCTTAGGGGCTGGAATTGTCGCAAACGGTGAATTAATTAATGGTCATGATGGATACGCGGCAGAATTGGGACACGTTACTGCCAAATACAAAGGTCGACAGTGCGGTTGCGGAAAAACAGGTTGTCTAGAAACCTATGTTTCAGCTACAGGATTGCGCAGAACTGTTTATAAAATGCTGGCCGATGATTTACGACCAAGTGTACTACGCGACATCAGTTTCAACAACTTAAATACCAAAGAAATCACCGAAGCTGCGGAAGATGGAGATGCCATTGCACTCCGCGCTTTTGAGTATACTGGTGAAATTTTAGGACTAAAATTAGCG
>JAHEMU010000050.1 GCA_024643485.1 Cytophagales bacterium | reverse complement strand
TGTTTTTTAAATCTTCAATTTCAAGACGCGTTTGTCGTAACCGAGTTGCAGATAGGAGAGTTGCCAGTAATTTCTCGTTTTCCCATGGCTTGAGAACAAAATCTGTTGCACCTGCCTTGATGGCTTTTACGGCCATTTGGACATCCCCGTAAGCAGTAATTAGTACTACTACTGCTGATGGATCGATTTCAAGAATTCTTTCCAACCAATAATACCCTTCTTTTCCGCTGCTTACATCGCGAGTGAAATTCATGTCTAGAAGAATAACATCGTAATTTTCAATGGCAAGCAATGTTGGTAGGGTTTCTGGGTTTTTTTCAATATCAACTTTTTGAAAATGACGTTTGAGATACATCTTAGCTGCTTTAAGCAAGTCTTCGTTATCATCTACAATCAGAATTTTACCCACATTTTCTACCTTCATATCTATTAGATTTAATTGGTATGCTATAAACAAATATGATACCGCATATCCTTTTTGTTTTATTTCCGTACAATGTAACATTATTGTTAACGTAAGTTCATAAAATATGTTCGTTTTCGGACGGTTTTGTTCAAAATTGAACGGTTTTTTATCGAAAATACGGTAAAAAACGTCAAAAATGAGAATTTAACGAGTTGGCATTATTGTTGGCATATTAACGAAAACAGATAGTTTAAAAACAGAATGGATAAGCAGATAAAAAAGAAAAAGTGGACGTTAAAACGGATAATTACCGGAGTAGCTATCATCGCCTTAGTCGGTTTGGTTGTATATCAAATATTTTTTAGCGATAGACGATCAGTTTACAAAGTTGATAAAGATAAGGTGACAATTAGTGAGGTAAAGTACGGTGTTTTTCAGGACTATATTCCACAAACCGGGAATGTTGAACCTAGTAAAACGATCTATTTAGATGCTATTGAAGGAGGAACCATCAAACGGGTAGTTCGTCAAAGTGGAGCGATGGTAGTAAGGGGAGATGTAATTTTGGAATTGAACAATCTTAATAGGGAATTATCAGTTTTAAGTCAGGAAGCGAGTTTAAATGAATCGATTAATAGGGTTCGCCAAACAAGATTGTCATTAACTCAAAATGATTTATCTCAACAGCAGCAATTAGCTTTGATTAGAAATCAATTATCAAAATTAGCCCCTCGGTACGAGCGTGAAAAGTTGCTTTTTGAAAAAGAATTAATCTCGAAGCAACAATTTGAAGAAACTAGATCCGATTATAATTACAATAGAAAAAGTCTTGAAATTACTTATGCCCAGTATAAGAATGACTCTATCGACCGTTTACGTCAAATTCGACAATTGAATAATAGTGAATCTAGAATGATGGAAAGCTTAAATGGGGTAGGGCAGATATTGGATAATTTAATAATTCGCGCGCCTTTTGATGGTCAATTATCAACAGTACAACTTGAAATGGGCCAGGCAATTCCTGCGGGCCAACGAATAGGTCAAGTAGACGTGGTAGGAAGCTTTAAAGTTAGAGTTCCTATTGATGAATTATACTTGCCTAGAATAGCTACAGGGTTGGGAGCCACAACCAAATTTAACAATGAGGAGTATAACCTAAAGATAAGTTACATATATCCTACCATTACCAATGGTCAGTTTCAGGTGGATATGGATTTTGTAGACAAAACTCCTCAGGGGATTAAAAGAGGGCAATCGTTGCGTATGAAAATAGAATTAGGTCAAAGTTCTGAGGAAATATTAATTCCAGTAGGGGGTTTTTATAAAGACACTGGAGGAAATTGGATTTTCGTTTTGGATGAAAGTGGAGATAAAGCTGAACGTAGGCCGATTCGAATCGGCAGAAAAAATAGTGAGTATTATGAAGTACTCGAAGGGTTAAAACCAGGGGAAAAAATTATTTCGTCGAGCTATGATACATTTGGTGAAAACGAAGTGCTTGTACTAGGAAATTAAATCGCATTAAAAATATTAACTTATAAAACTCAAAAATTATGATTAAAATAAACAATTTATCGAAGGTTTATACTACTGATGAAGTAGAAACTACTGCGCTTAACAGCATTAATATTGAAATCAAAGATGGCGAATTTGTTGCCATTATGGGCCCCTCTGGATGTGGAAAATCAACGCTTTTAAATATATTAGGATTATTGGATAACCCTTCTTCTGGAGATTATAACTTTGGAGAAAATGAGGTTTCCGGATATTCAGAACGTCAGCGTGCTCAGTTGAGAAAAGGGTCTATTGGATTCGTATTCCAAAGTTTTAACTTAATTGATGAACTAACGGTTTTTGAAAACGTCGAATTGCCATTGTTGTATTTGAAAGTTCCTTCGAATGAACGTAAACAACGTGTTGAAGAGGTGTTGGAACGAATGAACATTATGCACCGAAGAAACCATTTTCCTCAACAACTATCAGGTGGGCAGCAACAAAGGGTTGCAATAGCACGTGCAATTGTAGCAAAACCTAAAGTAATACTTGCCGATGAGCCTACAGGAAATCTCGATTCTGCAAATGGACAAGAAGTGATGAAATTATTATCAGAATTAAATGGTGAAGGTACTACCATTGTGATGGTTACTCACTCTCCTTATGATGCTAACTATGCGCACCGAGTAATCAACTTATTCGATGGTAAAGTAGTTACCGAGAATATCAAAGAACAATTCCATGTTTAATAAATAATTGTTTTAATTTGAAAAGAACCGTTCCTCTTCATTTGGGACGGTTCTTTTTTTTTTGTACCCTTTTTGGTTTATATCATTATGTGGTAAAACTTCATTACCATGATAAACAACTACTTCACCATTATTCGTCGGTATCTTGTTAAGAACAAGCAGCACGTTTTTATTAATATTGCGGGTCTTAGTATTGCAATTGCATGTTGTGTCCTCGCATATTTAAATTTTACGTTTTCCGAAAATTTTGATGGACAGCACACAAAAATAAGAGAGGTTTATCGGTTGAATATGGAGTCGACTAGAACCGGATTAACAGGTAAATTTGGAATAGCGCCTCTTGCTCTTTATGATGTAACAAAGTCTAATATCCCCGACGTTGATGGGATTACTAGATATATGCGAGAAGGCGTTTATATAAAATCAAATGATGATCTTTTTAGCATCAGTTTAACCATGACTGATCCTGATTTCTTCGAAATGTTGGATTTCAAACCTCTTTATGGTGATCCTACAGGAATTAAAGACTTTGCAACTTTAAATTTAACAGAGGAAACTGCTTTGAAAGTATTTGGGAGAACGGATGTAGTGGGCGAGGATGTTGAATTAGTCGTGAATGATGAGGTTATGATGTTCAAAGTGGGGTCAGTGTTAGAAAACACTCCTTTAAACGGAAGTTTTACTTTTGATGCTTCTTCCAATATTGAAGCATATTTGAACTATAAGAAGGTTAATGGAAAAGACAATTGGGACGATCCTTTAATGATGTTTCTTCATATTAAGGATCCTACAAAAGTTGCCAAGGTATTTGACGTTTTAACCACCTACGCTAAACAAAATATTGAAGAAGAAGGTGTTACACTTAAAGCGTACCCAGAAGTGTTATATGGACTTGCCGATCGATCCAGAATAGAACGGGTTAAGCATCATTGGCTAAATAGTGGAATGCCGAAAAAGGCAGTTACCATTCCTTTGATAATGGCCGTGGTTATATTGATTATAGCATGTATCAATTTCACCAATACCACGATTGCCATTTCGAGCCAAAGACTTAAAGAAATTGGGATTAGAAAAGTGATGGGTGGAGTGAAATCTCAGTTAATCATTCAATTTATGATTGAAGGAATTGTATTGTGCGCTATTTCGTTGATTTTTGGGTTGTTATTGGCGGAATTGTTGGTTCCTTATTATAGCGGAATGTGGAATTGGATCGATTTGAAGATTCAATACAGTCAGAATATATCCTTTCTTCTCTTCTTAGTAACCTTGGTATTTGGTACAGCCATCGTGGCTTCCCTGTATCCTGCTTTTTATCTCAGTAATTTTAATCCTAGTAAAATTTTAAAAGGAACAGCGGTTTTGAAAGATTCCAGTTGGGTAACAAGGGGATTATTAGCGGTTCAATTTTTCTTCAGTATAATTATTGGTGTGGTTGCGGTCGGTTTTTGGCAAAATGGTGACTTCCAAACCCATAAATCCTTAGGGTTTAATCCGAATGGAGTGTTTTATCATTATTTAAGAGATGGGCATGAAGTGGAAATGGTGAAAAAAGAAATGGCAAAATATCCTTTTGTTAAGGGAATGGAAGGTGCCACTAATAATATTCACGATATCTATTACGAAAGGAGATATTCTAACCATGAAGCACTTTTCACAGTAGAAGAGATGATAACAGATGCGGGGTATTTAGATTTTATGGAAATAAAACTTCTAGATGGCCGCGATTTTAAAAAACATTCCGAAACAGATGTTTCAAGTTCGATTCTTGTTAACCAGGCTTTGGTTGATGAAATGGGTTGGGAAAATCCGTTTAACGAGACCCTTATTGGTTATGACAGCGTAGAATACCATGTGATTGGAATTGTAGATAATTTTTTAGTGAATGGTTTCTGGAACAAAGTTTCTCCTTTGGTAATAAGGTGTTCCGATGAAAAGAATTTTAAAGAAATCATGATTAAGACCAATCCTGAAGATATGGAACAGGCAGAAAATAAGTTAGGAGAAATTTATAGTAGTTTGTTTCCAAATAGATTGTATAATCCAGGTGAAATGGATGAAGAAATTGCGCGTGCGAATAAAACAAATGCTAATGTATTGAAAGTGTTTGGGTTTCTTGGGATAGTTAGTTTTCTTCTAACGGGTACTGCATTATATTCATTGATTACGTTGCGAATTTCAAGTAAGACCAAAGAATTAGGAATTAGGAAAGTATTGGGTGCTAGTGCTTATCATATTATTCTAAAAATCACCATGGCATTTACGCTGATTATCGGTGGTTCTGCATTGATAGGATTTCCATTAGGAAAAAAGGTTTCAGACTTATTATTAGGCACTCTTTATTATTACCATTCAAATATAAGTATGGGTTTATTGCTCCTGTTTTTAATTACTATTCTAGTTATGGTTGGAGTTGTGATTTCAGGTAAAATATGGGGTGTTTTAAGAAGAAATCCGGTGGAATCACTTAGGTCTGAATAATGTCAACGGGATTAGAGATAGCCCATCATTTTATACGCTATAACGCCTATGATTTCACGAAAAACAATGCTCCATTCATTTAAGGCATATGAATTAGGGATCCAGGCATCAGGCGTGAATCGGCGAGGACTTGAATAAAAATCGACAGGGAACACATCATTTTGAATGCCTGTTTTATTAAAGCAGCCTCGGGCCCGTTTCAAATGAAATGAAGAACTGATTAATAGTATTTTTTCGTTATTGGGTAGGAGGGAAGTGCAGTTTATAGCCGATTGATGGGTGTTTTTTGACATTTCCTCTAAAATCAAATCAGATTTGGGTACTCCAAAAAGCAGAAACGCTCTTTCCAGCGTTTCTGCTTCACTATAATTTTCATCGGAGAGTGATCCTGATCCACCAGAAATGATGATTTTCTTAATTTTACCCAATTTGTATAATTGAAAGGTGTGTGTTACTCGGTCTGCACCTTTATTAAAATATACTCGGTCTTGAGGTAGTCTTCGATTGTCAGCTACTCCAGTTAGCACTACTGCATAATCGTAATTTGGTATGGATCCTATTGGTTTTACGGACTCTTCCCAGCCAGACATTGCTTCATTCGCAAGGAAAGGATTAGTAAATAATATTGCGAGTGACAGTGCAAACCAATACAATCTTTTCTTCCATCGCTTAATTTTAATAAAATAAGCACACAATAATGTTATTGTTATAATACCCAATGGCATTAAAAAGAAGTAAATGGTTTTAGAAAGCAGAAAAAACATCTTTAAAACTTATTTCTACTTATTTTTTTCTCCAAGTACTCTAAGATATTTCTTAGAACATCAAAATAGAGAGTAATCATTAAAAAGATAGACATCGACCAGATTACTACAATATTAAAATTAAACGTATCGTATTTACGACCTAAAAAGGTTTTAGAAGCCACATAAAAATCTGTTCTAAAATCAAATTTATTCAGTGGATTCGGGTTCATGTAGATGGGGAATATTTTTTGGAATAACTGTCCATCCGCTTCTACGATTCGTTGTGGGTCTGCCTGATTTTTTACTAAATCACTAATAGATTGATTGAAATACGTATTTTTCAAATCTTGGAAAGCTTTACGTTTTTCTGGTGTATCCGTTAATTCTTGAATAAACAATTCTTTTCGTTGGCTTGTTTGCTGATTAATTTTCGTATAATACTTTTTAAGTGTTTGGAAAAATTGCGCAGTTTCGTCCCTCAATTGCTTATCAAATCCCTCTTTTCTAAGAAGCTCAACTTTAGTGAAAATGGGTTCATCAAAACGACTCATTTCCTTTGTTATTTCGTTGCGAAGTAGCAGAAATGACTGCTCCATTTGACTGATAATTGATGGGTCGGTAGATTTTCTATTATTATAGCAAAAATCAAGTTTTGTTTCCAACTCTGGAATATAATAAATGCGTTTATAGTCAGTTTCAGCAAGAATTTTATCGAATTGAAAGAATTGATTTTCATACGGATTATCCTTGAATTGAGCAACCATAGCAGCTTCGAAGGCCCAACGGGAAGTCATTACTTCACCTACAATTGGTACTTTTCCTGTGGTGGAAAGCGTTGGGTTTAGCTGGTCAAAACGCACCACTACACCACTCAATATCAGTTGAGGAATTAGAAGAATGGGGATTAGGATATAAATAGTGACTGCTGAATTAAATGAACTTGAAATATTCAAACCTAACACATTCGCCATGCAGCTTGTACTGAATAAAATTAGCCAATGTGCAAAATACATATCATGAATTCCCAAAACATAATTCCCTACTAATACGAAGGTGAAGGTTTGTATGGCAGATAAAAAGAATAATATACTAATTTTAGAAATTAGGTAACTAAACCGGCTTAGGTTCAGGAACGACTCCCTTTTAAGGATTTTTCTATCGCGTATAATTTCCTCGGCGCTAACTGTGAGACCCATAAAAAGGGAAACAATCACGCTCATAAATAAATACGCAGGGATATTGGGGTTTTTGCCGAAGATATAAGTAGCATCAGCCGAATCAACACTAAAATAGCGAACGATATAGGCCAGGACGAACGCCAATAAAGGTGCTTCAAGTAAATTGATAAACAAGTATTGTTTGTTACTCAATTTAGAAAGCGTATCTCTAATGGAGAATATTTTTACCTGTTTCGCTTTATTGGGAATTTTTAGTGAAACAGGTGGGTTTTCAGCACTGGTATCAATTTGGGGAATATTAGTGATTTTTTTGAAATGCTTATTCCACATTTCTGCAGATACCTTCCGTTCATCAGTGAAATTTCCATATTCATTTACCACTTTGGTTTCAATGATGTTAAATATTTGCTCGGGATTTACATTTCCGCATTCATGACATTCACCTTGCTCACTGTTAATCATGTTGATAATGCTCTTGAAATAGACCACAGCTTCAACGGGATTGCCATAATAAATTTGGTATCCTCCGGTGTCTAGGATGACCAATTTATCGAACATTTTAAAGATATCTGAGGAAGGTTGATGAATGACTACAAATACGAGTTTTCCTTTAAGTGAAAGTTCTTTTAATAAATCCATGATATTTTCTGAATCACGGCTTGAAAGTCCAGAAGTAGGTTCATCGACAAACATCACAGACGGTTCTCTAAGAAGTTCCAATCCGATATTTAATCGCTTACGTTGGCCACCACTAATGGTTTTTTGCAAAGGGGAGCCTACTTTTAAGTCGCGCGTTTCTGTAAGACCCAAATTTTGAAGGGTTTTAACGACCAATTCATCAATTTCGACTTCAGTTAAGTGGCTAAAGCACAATTTTGCGCTATAAAATAAGTTTTGATATACCGTTAAATCTTCAATTAGAAGGTCATCTTGCGGTACAAAACCTATAACACCTTCAATTTTCTTAGTTTCCTTATGGATGTTTATACCATTTATCAAAATAGCACCTTCAGAAGGAGCCTCTGTTCCATTTAATACATTTAGAAGCGTAGATTTTCCTGCGCCACTTGCTCCCATTAAGCCTATAAGTCTACCCGATTCTTCAATTATAGAAACATCTCTGAGGCCTAATTTACCATTTGGAAATTCATATGAGATATGTTCTGCTTCGAAGGTTATCCTGGCATTGTCATCATTTTGATTAAATTGAGTAATGACATCTCCAAAATAAATAGGTGAATACCGATCACCTCTTAGCGTACTTCCAACAGCAAAAACATATACTTTATTTTTTTGGATTGGAATTCCGTTAAGGTATAAATCTGATTTCCCAATATACCTTATAAAATAACTATCACTGGATTGTAAGTGAAGAATGGCAATAAATCCATCGATACCATGTCGGTGTAAATAGCGGAACTCTGGGTCTGTTTTTCGATGACTTCCATCAATAATCAATATTTGATCATGAATGATATCTTCTATGGATTTACAAACCACATATTGCTTTATGACAGAGACTTCATCATCAGGAACATTAAATGCGTCTGCTATAGCGAGTAATAATTCTTCTTCTCTTTGTGAAATTTCCCCATCAGCGAGAATAATACCCATCAATTCCATGATGATTACCGTTTTCTGTTTTTGGGTTAGCTCTTGGTTAACCTGATTACATAGGCCTTTTACGACCTTCATTTCTTCCCAAATGTTGTCTTTATTCTCTACGACAATGCCTGAGGAATAGCTATCGAACATTTCAAGGTATCCAGCAATCGCTTTGTCGTTTAAATGATCCTTAAGAAATTGCTCAATTTGAAGTCGTTCTGTACTTGTAACTTCATCTTCTTTAGCAACGATGGCGAATAATTTGATGATGGCTTTTAAAAGCGGCTCACTCATAGTTCAAGGTTTTATACCTGGTTAAAGCTAATTATTACTATTTAATATAGTTTAAATGTAACAAATATTTCTCTTTAGTGGAAAGACTTAAAAAAACAAAAGGACTGAAATTAATTTCAGTCCTTTTGTTTTTTTAGAGATCAAAAGAAAATTATTCGATAATTCCTTTTCTAATTCTTTCTACAATAGTAGTAATTTCAATCAATGATGCATCCGTTAAAATTAAACTTCCGTCGTTATTGCTTATTTTGTCTTCGATATTCAATGTAGCAAAAGCAGCTTCAAGCGCAGTGTATTCCTTAGTTAAATTTTCCACAGGAGCAGATTGGTCAATACTAGAAAGCATTTTAACAATTTCGCCAGTTGATTTTTGCTGCTCAAGAATAATTCTAATTAAATCCATTAGCACCATGTTTCTTTGTTCTTCAGGAAGAATATCTTTTGGATAATTCTTAATAAGTTCACAAGAAATATATAAACCTTCAGTTAAACTACCAGTAAGAAGTAGAGCTGCTAATCTAGTTCTGTTTTCATTTCTTAGAAAATCACGAGAGTTATTAATGGCGCCATTCAATAATATTGCTAATGAGTCTTTGTTTGAAAGATTGCTTTCAAATTGAGCTATCATGCTATTTTCGAAAGTGCCAGATAATCCTAATTCATCAGCCATTCTTTTTGAAGTAGTCATATAATTTAAAGCGTCTTGCACTTTGTCATAAGAAATAAGATATCCAACATCAGTAGAATAAACACCTAGATTAAGCGCTGTTTTATCGTTACCAGTCATGTATTTATCGATGTTTGCATTGCTGTGTAGTAATGCTTGATTGTATTCAACACCTGTTCTCATTAGTAATCCTGGGATTTCCGATGGACTTGGGATGTCGTACATCACAGACTCGATTTGTGATTTTACTTCTTCTTCAGCGGCTTTAAATTCATCTGAAGAATCTTGGCTAGACTCATCTTTAGTGCCACCACAAGAGGTAATTAATAACGTAAGAAACGGTATTAATAGAAGGGTAATTAAATTGTATTTGCGATTCATATTGGAAATGGTTTAAAAATCAAATTAAATAAAAATTATTCACCAAGTGAAATACTATTCAAATATAATTAAAATCATCTTTTAATAACATTTGTTGAGATTAAATTTCAGAATTCATCAAATCTAGCTAATCTAGGGGGTTTGGTGTAGGGTTACTTCTCAAGACTTTACCATAACCTCTCTTTTCAAACGCCCCATTATCAACGGCCACCTGCCCATTGATAATCACAAAATTGATCCCCTCTGGATATTGGTGCGGGGATTCAAAAGTGGATTTATCAATGACAGTTTCTTTATTAAATATCGTGATATCTGCCTTTTGTCCTACCTTAATATATCCTCGATCACTTAAATTAAGCCGATCCGCTGCCATGCCAGTCATTTTTCTAATTGCAATTTCTAAAGGGAAAAGCTTCAGCTCTCTTGTATAATATCCTAAAACTCTAGGGAATGTGCCATAAGCTCTAGGATGGGGATGGCCATCGCCGGGTTGAGAAAGTCGACCGTCTGAGCCAATCATCGTCATAGGATGGGCCATGATTCTTTTTACATCTTCAGGATCAATGACGTGATATATTGCTCCACATCCGCCGTTCATTTGTGCTTTGGTTACTAGAATTGCGCCATTTTCAACGCTTGGTTCCATGTTTTCCATCAAGGCCCAATCGTGAAGTGTTTGACCTTCGAGTTCATGATTCCACGAAACCCGTGAGAATTGTATTCGATTTAAATCATTTCCACCGCGGTCGTATCTAATATTGAAAATGATTCCTTTTATTATGCTGTCAGCTAAAACCGGGTCTTGCATTCTTTTTGTGAATTCTGTCACCGGATCACCTTCCAAAGCCCATGTTGGAATAAGTACGCTAATTCCGGTATGACTTGCCGTGTAAGGATATTGATCAATCATTATATCAAGCCCCAGGTTTCGAGCGCTGTCTACCATGGCCAATGTTTTCGTACTAGCTCCCCACATTTGTACCCCAATAGCCTTATGATGGGTAAGAACAACTGGTATATTTGCTTCTTTTGAGATGGTAATGGCTTCTTGAACTCCATCAAATAATCCCAATCCTTCTTCTCTTAAATGACTCGTGTAAATTCCACCCCAGTTTGATGCAACTTTCGATAATTCGATTACTTCATCTATTTTTGAAAAGGTGCCAGGGAGGTATTTCAGTCCTGTAGAAATACCAAAAGCTCCTTCTTTCATGGCTTTTGTTAGAAGGGA
>JAHEMU010000372.1 GCA_024643485.1 Cytophagales bacterium | reverse complement strand
GCGTATTGATCTGCCTTATCAGCTCTAGGTCATCCAAAATCCAAAATGATCTTCCCATGGTTGCAATGGCTAGATCATCATGAGTGATCAACATATCAGTTATAGGAGTTACTGGTAAGTTTAGTTTGAATGCTTCCCATTGTTTTCCACCATTCCAAGAAATATAAAGACCAAGTTCAGTTCCGGCAAAAAGTAAATCTTTGCGTTTTGTATCTTCTCGAATTACGCGAGTATACGCGCCGTTTGGAATGCCAGTGCTGATATTCACCCAGGTTTTTCCGTAATTGGTTGTTTTGTATAAGCCAGGAGTATGATCATTAAATTTAAATCGTGTAGTGGCAATGTAGGCTGTTCCTGGATCGTGGGGAGAAACTTCAATTGAATTGATGAGGCACTCGGCTAAATTCTTTGGTGTCACATTGTTCCAGGTTTTCCCACCGTCTTTCGTAACGTACACATATCCATCGTCACTACCCGTATAAATAACACCTTTTTCGAGTGAAGACTCCCTAACGTCGCTTAATGTGCCATAATTTTCAGCACCTACAGCTTCATTGGTAAAAGGAGCACCACCTTTTCCTTGCTTTGACTTTTCATTTCGTGTTAAATCTGGTGAAATTTCAGTCCAAGTTCTTCCTAAATCGGTGGTTTTAAGTAGTAATTGTGCGCCGTGATAATACGTGTCTTTCTCGTGTTGAGACCAAATAATAGGAGCATTCCAATTGTATCTGTATTTCATGTCTTTAGTTTCACGACTTAAATACTGAATGGGTGCCGCCATGATATTGGTCTGTCCGGTGGTTTTGGTATCTATAACTTCAATAGTTCCTAAATAAGAACCTCCCAACACATAGCGAGGGTTGTTCGGATCAAAAGCAAGGTAGGCAGATTCTCCTCCCGCAGATGAAGTCCAATTTTCCCGGTCGATAGACCATCCCCCAAGTGCAATGCTTTCTATTCTTAACGAAGAATTATCTTGTTGCCCACCATATAACCGATAGGGGTAGTGGTTGTCGGCGTTAATTCGATAAATTTGAGCAGTGGGCATATTGTCTTGTCTGGACCATGTTTTGCCGTAATTGAATGAAATGGACGCGCCGCCATCATCCGCCAAGACTAAATTTTTTGAATTGTTAGGATTAATCCACAAATCGTGATAATCTCCATGGGTATCCGCATATTCTTCCCATGTTGTACCTCCATCAATTGACCGATAGGCGGTGGCACTCATTACATAAACCGTGTTCTCGTCTTTAGGGTCGGTAAAAACTTCAATATAATACCAAGATCGCTGAATAAGGCGATGGTCATTGGTTACTTGACGCCAATTTTTTCCTGCATCATTTGAAACATATAATCCGCCGGCCTCTTTTTCATAATTACTTTCGATAAGGGCGTACACTTTATCGGAATTAGCTCTACTTACAGAAATGGCCATTTTTCCCATTTCATTTGGCAATCCTTTTTCCATTTTTTTCCACGAGTCACCGCCATCAGTTGATTTATACAATCCACTTCCAGGGCCGCCACTGATCACTTGCCAAGGCAATCGTTGATGTTCCCACATGGAAGCGTATAACACGCTCGGATTATTAAAGTCCATGCTTAATTCTGAACAACCCGTACGGTCGTTGATATACAGTACATTCTTCCATGATTTTCCGCCGTCAACGGATTTATATATTCCTCTTTCAGAAGAATTTCCGTGCAGAGGACCTTGTGCTGCAACAATAACAACATTGGGGTTATGTGGGTCGATGACAATTCTCGAAATATATTGCGTTTTTTCGAGTCCAAGTTTTACCCATGATTTTCCACCATCATTAGACTTATACACTCCATCTCCATAGGAAGTCATCACACCTCGTGGAGCATGTTCCCCCATACCCACATAAACGATATTTGGTTGGCTTTCGGACACTGCAATGGCCCCCACAGATGAGGTGGAAAAATAACCATCTGAGATGTTAAACCAATTTTGGCCACCATCTTCTGTTTTCCATAAACCACCGCCAGTGGTGCCCATAAAATAAGTCAGGGGATCACCCACAACACCGGTAGCGCAAACGGACCTGCCGCCCCGGAAAGGACCAATATTCCGAAATTTTACAGGTTTTAAGAGAGAATCGAGTGGTTGTTGTCCAAAAGAGCTCAAGGACACGAGAAAACCAATCAAAATCAGTCGAAGTCGTTTCATAATTAAGGATTAAATTGAATCCTCAATATAATAAATCCATTTTAGTAAAAATCTCTAATAATGAAAATGTAAAAAATTAATGGCAGATAATTAATTTCTTATTGGATCAGGAGGAGTATTGATTAATTCACGAAGGATTTCGAATTCAACACGACGGTTAAGTTTTTTATTTTCTTCTGTGACCTCTTGTACAATTGGCTTGCTGCTTCCGTATCCTCTTGCTTCAACTCTACCTTCTTCAATACCTCCAAAGAAAACGAGATATTCTTTTATCGCATCCGCCCGTTCTTGACTCAATTTTAAATTAAAGTCTTCTCTTCCGTCTGAATCAGTATGACCTGATATTTTGAGTTTAAATGAAGGATTATCAAGTAGGAAATTGCCAATTTTATCCAAATCAGGATACATATCTGAGGATAATTCAGATGTCCCATTCGGGAACTCTAAAGAAGCGAATTTTAGTTTGCTAGAAATTGGTGAGGTGACCTTATTAATGTTCATATCACCATCTAAATAGAATAATTCTTCAATTCTGAAAAACTCATCTCCTTGAATAATTAATAAGTAATTATTGTGGTTTATTAAGTCAAAACTAAAAGATCCGTCGGGCCGGAGATATTTTGGAGCTACTTCGATACCATTATCAAGGTCGATGATAGAAACGATTCCTTTAAAAGGCTCATTGGTATCCTCGTTTTTCAAGTGTCCCTTCACGATGGTTTTTGCTCCTGGTTGCGCTTCCATAGGCAATGGAAATGAATATAAATCCATGTTATCCATATTGCTTTCAGTAGATCGAGCGTAATATAAGTCTTGAG